>JASLEF010000215.1 GCA_030151245.1 Ignatzschineria sp.
CCATCACGTAACCACTCGGCAATCTGTTTTGCATAATATGTCACAATGATATCGGCACCTGCACGTTTAAAACCAATTAACGTCTCTTTCACAACTGCTTTTTCATCTAATGCCCCCGCTTGTGCTGCAAATTTAATTGCTGCATATTCACCACCGACTTGATAAACAGCGATCGGTAAATTCGTTTGCGCTCTTAGACGTGCAACGAGATCTAAATATGGAGTGCCCGGTTTTACCATGAGAATATCCGCACCTTCATCCTCATCAAGCTCTGCTTCAATCATCGCTTGGCGACCATTCGCAAAATCCGCTTGATAAGCATTACGGTTTCCTGATAATTCAGAGTTTACAGCTTCTCTAAATGGTCCGTAAAATGCAGAGGAGAACTTAATCGCATGCGCTAAAATACTCACATGTGAGTATCCTGCCTCATCTAATGCTTCTCGGATTGCCGCAATTTGACCATCCATCATTGCTGAGGGCGCTAACATATCTGCTCCTGCTTTTGCGGCAGTCACGGCTTGTTTTGCTAAGTTAGCAATTGTAATATCGTTATCTACTGTTCCGTGTTCACAAAGAACGCCGCAATGGCCATGATCAGTATACTCACAGAAACAGATATCTGGAATAATGACCATTTCAGGGGCGACTTTACGAATAGTACGAATCATGCGTGCAAGAAGTCCTTCATCATTCCAAGTATCACTACCTGATTCATCCTTATGATGAGAAATTCCAAATGGCATAATATATTTAATACCTAGCGCCACCAACTCTTTAACCTCAGCCTCTAATTGGGACTCAGGATAACGAAGAACCCCCGGTAAGGTTTTTAAAGGAATAGCCTCTTCAATTCCCTCTTCAATAAAAATGGGGTGAATCAGATCATTCAGTGAGAAAAAATTCTCCTGTACCATTTGGCGAATCGCCTTATTAACACGCATACGACGTGGGCGATGAATTGGGCTATATGATTCCATTTAAATATTCTCCACAAATAATTTTATAAAAATTAATGTCTAAATTTGACTAAAAATAACCGGTACTCAATCTCGCTATTATACATTATTGCGATCAAAAAAGAGGGACACTCGCCCTCTTTCTTCTATTGAGTCCTATTATGAAGTCACTTCTGCAGCAACGGGTTTTGGAATCAGAAATGAGACCAAAAATGCCACTACAGTAATTCCCAGTCCTAATAACATTCCCTGACCATACCCTTGAAATAGATCGCTACTAATCACTAACATGGCTGGTAAAAGCGCAAAACTTAATCCCGCTCCTAAATGAAATGCCGCAGCATTCATTCCTGGTAAAAATCCAGGATTATCTTCTGGCGATAACAACACACCTAAACCATTTAGCATGATATTGGCAGTACCAGCATAAGTCACTCCCACTAATAACGTGCCTGCGATTAAGATGGGTAATGATGAAAGACCTAAAACCATCAACACCACGATGCCTAAAATACTCCCTATTAATCCTAATCGTAAAATTCGATTATATCCCCATAAAGGCGCAAGTTTTCCCATAAAAGGTCCCACAAGCCAACCGATTAATGCGTAAGGTGCTAATAAGTAGATCGCCGTTGTATTGGCTGTGAGTCCAAAGCCAATCTCTCCATTTTGTGCAAATGAGACCACTAAACCATTCACGACAGCGAAAATCCCCGTCATCGTAAGTACCGTTGTCAGTAACAATCCCCAAGTAGAGCGTTGCTTCAAATGGGCAACCGTCACAAGGGGCTCTTTGACCCGTTTCTCAATTTGAATAAATGCAAAAAAGGCAATCAAAGCAACAATCACAGCAATACTCACCAAACTCCAGTTAGCACTGGTAATTTTCCCTGCTTCATTAAATGCGACTAAGAATCCTGCTAATGTCACCACTAGGAAGAGAACCCCAATCCAATCCATTTTTTGACCGGCAGAAGGTTTCGTCTCTTTTACCCCTTTCAAAATAAATGGCAATGTGATCAGACCCACACCGGCAATAAACCAAAATACCGGTCTAAAACCATAATGGGTTGCAATATAACCGCCAAGGAAAGCATCAATACCGGCAATCCCGCCATTCACAGCAGTGATAATGCCCATGAGCATCCCATAACGCTTCGGATCTTTAACTTCCGCATGCAGCATTAAAAGACAAAGAGGAACCACCGGACCTGAAAACCCTTGAATTATTCTCGATACAAAATAGAGCTCAATATTGGGAGTGATCGCAGATAAAATCCCCCCAATGGTGGTCACAAGAATCAATAAAAAAAGAATCTTACGACGTCCCACAATATCACTCAAACGAGGAATAAAAATCGAAAATAGCGCCGCAGACATAAAAAATGCCGTCTGTGATAAACCGATCGTCGCTTCCGTCGTCTGAAGATTATGCGCAATTGTCACTAATACCGGATTGAGCATTGTCGCATTTAGCTGGAATGCCATACACGCCATTAAGAGCGCAATCATTAAAGGAACAACACTCTGCTGAGACGTAGGCTCAGCGGCAGGATGAGAGCGCTTTTCTGTCATGCTAGAGATCATAATCTACCTCACCAATATGTTCGAGTGCTTCGACAATGAGATCCCAAAAATAAGCATGATTTAATTTTACCGCCACTTGTGTATGACAAGATTCACTCGGTGGCATTCTAAAGTCAGCCACCGTCATCCCGAGCGTTAAGGTCCCTGTAAGCTCAATATCAATCGGCACTTTCTGCGTTGTCATCACCTTCGGATCAATCACATATGCCACAGCACAAGGATCATGCACAGGCGGATATTGGAATCCTTGCGCTTTTTCATAAAGTACCCCAAAGTGCTCCAATAGCTCTACCACAAATTTTGCAGGCTTCGTACCAATCTTGCTAATATTTTTAATCACATCAGGGGTTGCTAACGCTTGGTGTGTTAGATCTAACCCTACCATGGTTAATGGCCATTTCTCATTAAAGACAATATGCGCCGCTTCTGGGTCAATTTTAATATTAAATTCGGCAACAGCACTCCAGTTGCCGACATGATAACCACCCCCCATCAATACAACCTCTTTCACTCTCTCTGCTATTTGAGGTTCTTTACGTACAGCCATCGCAATATTGGTTAAGCCGCCTGTTGGCACAAGGGTCACGCTCTTCGGTGGATGGCTCATAATAGTTTCAATAATGAGATCAACAGCATGACGAGAGTCTAGTGCTAATTCTGGTTCTGGTAATTCCGGTCCATCTAATCCGGACTCTCCATGCACATCGGGTGCGATCTCCACATCTCGCACTAAAGGGCGCGCGCACCCTGCCGCAAATGGAACTCCGACAATATTGGCAACTTTTGCTAAACCTAAAGCATTTCTAGTAACCTTTTCTAAGGTTTGATTTCCCACAACGGTTGTCACCGCTAGTAATTCTATGTTGGGATTACCGTGAGCTAAAAGAAGCGCAATCGCATCATCATGTCCAGGATCACAATCTAAAATAATTTTCTTAACCATTATTGACCTCTCGTTGCAATAAAATAATATTAAAGGTGGGGTGACTATTTGATTTTAGAGAGAAGTCGCTAATTTGTCATGCTTCATAAAATATATTGATCAAAAAAATGCGTTATTCCCAACTTTTGATCATTTTTTAGATAAATTGAATGCCATCTCCTTCCGTAAAGCAATAGCAGTAAAGTCATTAAAGTTCCTATTGAAAATCTCTTTTAATCCTCTCTCCGCATGATTATCCTCGAAAAAATGGATGAAAGGATGGTTAAAAGGTGATAATCCGCTCCTCCAGATTCTGACGACGATACTCAGCCTAACAGCTAGATGCCCCCTCCTTTCAAGCCGACACTGACAAGCCTAGAGGATCTGCACCCCCTCAAAAAAACATAATAACCCCTTAATAATCTTGAAGATCCATCCCCCCATATTATCCATAAAATCAATGATCAATTTTCTCCTTCAAAAGCTCTCGTAATAGAAGGAGATCAATTTGAAATTGTCTGAGGACAAAAACTTTTAACAGTCAGAATACCGCTAAGAAGATATTTTGCAGATTGTTGGCATTTGTCTGCTGCAGTGATGGTCACTATTTTTTAAAACGACATAGGGTTATATCCACAATCTCCCTCTATTCAACAACCCTAATACCTAATACTTACGGCACAAAAAAACCTCTCTACCAATCGATAGAGAGGTTTTGATACTATTCATCAATTACCACTATTTCATAAGCATCAATGATCTCAATGAGATCATTAATAAAACCTGATAAAGCGTTACTGCTCTGCTCGCTCTTTCGCTCTCGCCGCCTTCAATGGTGGAATTGCAGCAATCACCGTTAATGCCACAACAATAATAATGGACCAAGCTGCTAAGCCATATCCGCCAAGATCAATCAACTGCCCAGCAAATGCAGGTCCTACTGCAATCCCTAAAGCAATAAAACTTCCTGTTGCAGCAACAACACGCCCCTCTTTATCTAAGGAAGCAGCTAACCCCGTTAAGTAAGCGAGTGCATAGAAATAAGCTGTGGCGTTCATCAAGACAATGGCAGTGTAGAAAAACTTAGAATCTGATGCCATTAAGTAACCTAAAGTGATCGAACCATGACCAATAATCCCGATTAACACCGGAATCGTAATCCCAAACTTATTGCCAACCTTTGCCACAATTAATGGACCAATTAAGGCGATGAAAGCTTGAAGTGCAAGAATCATCCCCATTTCTGACGTGGAATAGCCCAATGAAACCCCAATCTGTTCTACAAATGCCCACCCCATCGTGTCACGCATTGAGAAGAGAAACATCGTGATCATCATACCAATAGGAACAAGTCCAATTAAACGTACCGCACGCTTTTTTCCCGTACTTGATGAGTCTCTAGAATCATCACTAGAACTTTCAACATATTGCGGTAAACGCACAACCATGATCAACATCAATACATAGGTTGCCGCCACACCATAATAAGTCCCTGTTAATCCAAAATTATCGGCAATAAAACCAAATCCGAGCATCACCACGATCATTAACACTACAAAAAGAACGTTGACTTGTCCTGCTGTT
>JASLEF010000025.1 GCA_030151245.1 Ignatzschineria sp.
CCTCTCTTTTTCGTAGGATTGAAGTTTATCTAATGAAACAAGTTTCTATTTTGGGAGCTACAGGATCTATTGGTGATTCGACTTTAAAAGTGATTCGTCATAATCGAGATCGCTATCAAATTCACTCTTTAGTGGCGAATCGAAATGTCGAAAAGATGTTTTCTCTCTGCCAAGAGTTTGTGCCACGATATGCCATCTTAGAAGATGCTTTAGCGGCAATCACTTTAAAGCAGCGCATTAAAGAGGCGGGCTTAAAGGTTGAAGTCATGTCTGGGGAGAATGCAATTATTGAAATTGTACAAGACCCTGAGATTGATTTGGTTGTCGCAGCAATTGTGGGTGCGAAAGGTTTTTTATCAAGTTTATCAGCGGCTAGAGCAGGTAAGACAATTCTTCTGGCAAATAAAGAGACCTTGGTGGTCGGGGGTGAGCTCTTTATGCGTGAGGTAAAGCGTCATGGAGCGACAATTTTACCGATAGATAGTGAACATAATGCATTATTTCAGTCGTTACCTAAAAATCTTGATGGAAGTGCGAGTTATGAGGGGGTAAAGCGTCTTATCTTAACCGCATCAGGAGGTCCTTTTAGAGGGAAAACTCGTCTTGAACTGGAAAGTGTTACGTTAGCGCAAGCATTGAAGCATCCTAATTGGGCGATGGGTGCCAAGGTCACCATTGATTCAGCGACTTTAATGAATAAAGGACTTGAGTTTATCGAAGCACATTTTCTATTTGAGATGCCCGTAGATAAAATTAGTGTGGTAGTGCACCCGCAAAGTATGATTCATTCTTTGGTAGAATATCAAGATGGTTCATTAATTTCTCAAATGGGACAGGCAGATATGGCTATTCCGATCGCTCATGCTTTAGCTTATCCAGAGCGTGTCATTTCGGGAGCGAAATCTCTTGATTTAACAAAGATGTCAGCATTGACTTTCGAAGAGCCAGATTTGGTGGCATTCCCTGCATTACGTTTGGCAAAAGAGTCCTTGATTGAAGGTGCTTCACACTTGGTTGCATTGAATGCGGCAAATGAAATATTTGTAGAGCAATTTTTGCAGAAAAAAATTCGCTTTGTAGATATTGCTGATAAATTGTCTGCAGTATTGGAAGGCGTTTCAATCTCTAATCATGCGCTGCAGGATGAATCTTCATTATTAGCATATGATCAATCGGTCCGTGAGATTGCTCGAAATTTAGTATCCACTGAATAGAGGCTTTTTTGGCGGGAAACAGTGGAGTAACGACTATGAGTATAGATGGCATAATTTTAATATTCTGACATTATCTGTATTACGATTCTTTAATACAATTATTAGGATAGAGGTAGCTTGTGATCGGCTTTTACATCACATGAAGGATTTTAGGGATAATTAATGATTTCAACTTTATTAAACTCAACTTTTGGCTTTTTAATTTTAATGGGAGTTTTGGTAACTCTACATGAATTTGGTCATTTTTATGCTGGTAAAAAGTTAGGGTTTAAAGTGCTTACTTTTAGTATCGGTTTTGGTAAAAAAATCTGGAGCCGAGTAGGGAAGGATGGGGTTGAATATCGCATTGGGCTTATCCCTTTAGGGGGGTATGTGGGGTTTTTAGATGAGCGGGCACATGATGTTAAGCCTTCAGAGATGAGCCAAACCTTCAATGCAATGCCGATTTGGAAACGAGCGATTGTGATTGCAGCGGGTCCTGTCGTTAACTTACTATTTGCGGTAGTGTTGCTTTTTGGGCTCTATCTTTATGGAATACCTGCCTTTAAGGCGAAGGTTGATACTCCATTACCTGATTCAGTGATGGCTTTGGCGGGATTTGAGCGTGGAGATGAAGTTATTGCGATTGAGGGGCGACCGATACGTACCTATGAAGAGATGATGATGGGATTTGTGGAGCATCTCAATGATGGTGAAGCTACTGTAGAAATTTCACGAGATGGACGATTACAATCTCTTGATATTAAAATGGCAGAGCCTTTACGCTTAAATGCCCATCAGAAACTCGAGCAAGTTTTAGGGTTAACTCTTTATTTACCCATTATTCCAGCTGTTATTGAAATGGTCACAGATGAGGGCGCAGCGAAATCTGCAGGCATTTTAAAAGGAGATGAGATTGTTGCTGTGAATGGCGACTCTGTGACGAATCGACATGAGTTTTTAGCGATGATGCATCAGTTTGAACAAGAAGATTTTCATCAGGTAGCATTATTATTAACGGTTAATCGTCAAGGGACATTATTAGACATTCCATTATTGATTACGCGTGAAGATAATGGTCGATTTATGTTAGGAGTAATGTTAGGGGCATTAACACCTGAGATTATGGCAGAGTTTGAAGAGATGAAAACATTGCAGAAGTATCCGGTGATAAATGCTTTTAAATATGCCGTGACAGATGCTTATCACAATTCTTTATTAATCTTTAAGTTTATCGGTAGAATGATAACGGGGCAAGTGCATCTAAATATGATGGCAGGACCTGTCACAATAGCGGATGCGGCTGGTAAAACGCTAGATGCAGGTTGGGTTTACTTCATTCAACTCATGGCGATTTTTAGTGTGAATTTAGGAATTTTGAATCTATTACCCATTCCGGTATTAGATGGTGGACGTTTGGTTGGGCTTGGCATTGAGGCTGTGGCAGGAAGAAATAGAATCCCTGCAAGGCTCTCCACAATGGTAATGCAGTTTGGTGCATTACTTCTATTTACATTTATGGCTTTTGTGATTTTGTACGATATTACAAAATGGTTTTAAAGTGATAAATATTGGATTTTTTGCAGTTATTCGGTATATTAACGCAGTTTATAGATGCATTTCTATGCCCTAATGATAGAGAATTTTAAAATGGCGATTGTCGATATAAAGAAAGTTTTTTTTGCAACAAG
>JASLEF010000092.1 GCA_030151245.1 Ignatzschineria sp.
GGGATCAAAAATTACCTTGATCTTCTCTTTCATCTGCCCTTTCGTTATCAAGATCGCACCAGAATTACCCCTATAGCACTCCTTCAACCTTCACAAATCGCAATTATAGAGGGAGAGATTTTCAAGAAAGAGATGACTCATGGTAAGCGTCCAACGTTAGTCGTTTGGCTGAAAGATGAATCTGGCGTCATCGCTGTTCGCTTTTTTAACTTCTATACCAATATGATTAAGCGTTTTGATGCTCTTAAAACCTTACGTTGCTATGGAGAAGTTCGTTATGGGCTGAATCGTTTGGAGATGAGTCACCCTGAAGTATTGAACTTTATGGATAAAGATACAGAGCTAGAAGAGCGCATGACACCGATCTATTCTCTCACGGCAGGTATTACTCAGAGACAGATGCAAGGCTTTATCGACAACTTACTGAAAGAGCTACAAGATGAGCACTTTCCTGCCTTTTTAGAATCGGAAGATATCAATCTTAAAGATGCGCTCTATTTTCTTCACAAACCCCCTACAGATGTAAATATCGAAAAATTAGAGAATAAAAAATACCCCGTTCAAGAAACCTTAGCATTAGAAGAAATTGTCGCGCATCAAGTCGCCCTTAAAAAATCTCGAGAACATTTTAGCCTTGAGAAATCGAGCCCGATTCATCTCGATCCAGCAGCACTCAATCAATTTAAGGAAAACCTCCCTTTCACGCTTACCGGCGCGCAAAGCCGTGTTATCAGCGAAATTGAAAATGATATCCAATCCCAATCGCCTATGATGCGATTAGTTCAAGGCGATGTAGGATCAGGAAAAACAGTGGTAGCAGCCGGCGCTTTAATTCATGCCGCTAGAGCAGGATTCCAAGCAGTCTTTATGGCACCGACAGAATTACTGGCAGAACAACATTTTATCAATCTTGAAAAATGGTTTACCCCTCTTGGCATCACCTCCCTATTACTCACCGGAAAACTCACTGAAAAACAGAAGCGAGAAGCACAAGCAAAAATCAAATCTGGAGAAGTCTCCATCATTATTGGGACACACGCCGTATTCCAAGAGTCTGTCGAATACGCAACGCTCAATCTTGTCATTATTGATGAGCAACATCGATTTGGTGTCGAACAACGTTTAACCCTACAAAAAAAAGCGCCCAAAGGCTTTACGCCTCACCAACTCATGATGACGGCAACTCCCATTCCCCGTACTCTTGCCATGACGCTATATGCAGATCTCTCTAGCTCCATTATTGATGAGTATCCTCCTAATCGCATTCCTATCACCACTTCAGTTGTCAGCGAAAAAGCCCGTGACAAAGTGATCGAGCGTATCAATGCTCAAAGCCAAGAAGGAACACAAGTTTACTGGGTTTGCACCCTTATTGAGGAATCAGAGGTCGTCCCAGCAAAAGCAGCAGAAATCACCTACGCAGACCTTTGTGAGCGTTTACCTCATTTACGAATTGGACTTGTTCATGGCCGGCAAAAAGCGGCAGAGAAAGAGGCAATTATGGCTTCCTTTAAAGCGCATGAACTCGATATTTTAGTCGCCACAACAGTGATTGAGGTCGGAGTTGATGTCCCTAATGCATCTATCATGATTATCGAAAATGCCGAGCGCTTAGGTTTATCACAGCTGCATCAGCTACGGGGGCGCGTCGGAAGAGGATCTAAAGCCTCCTTCTGCTTACTGATCTACTCTCCCCCTTTATCACATATGACACGTGAACGTCTTGAGATCATGCAAGCCACGAATAATGGTTTTGAAATTGCTGAAAAAGACTTTGAATTACGCGGTGCCGGCGATATTTTTGGCACCAGACAAACAGGAGAATTTCGCTTTAGGATGGCGGATCTCTTTCACCATCAACATCTTATTGAACAAGCCACAGAGATCGCCAATAAAGTTGTCGATGATCAAGCCGTTAGTCAAAAAATTATTGATCGTTGGATCGGTGATAGTGGCGAATTTGTTTGGAGTTAACTTTAAAACTCTCACACAGCTTTACGAGAATTTAGGAGATAGTAACCATTTAAAGGGCCAAATAGATGCTAGGCCTAAAGCAATCGTAACCGTTATCAATGTTAATACCCCCGCCAATAGAAAATCTATTGTAATGCCGTAATAATGCAAAATCGCGAGTAATCCCGTACAGATGATGGGATGAATCAGATAAATACCGAGCGCTTTGGGGGCGATATTTTCTAGTAGTTTTAAATAACGAATAAGATAGATCAGAATCATTCCCAAAAGTATGCTAAACAGCATAAATAGCAGGTAATTTAAGATCGCAATAGTAGAGGAAAGCTTAGGAATATTCATTAAAGAGCGACTCATTGGCAATAAAGAGTAACTCCCCACAAACAGCAGTAAAGTCACTAACAAAACTCCTAAAAAATAGCCCCAAGGCATCGCTCTCCACGTTGTGATTTGCTGCGCTGAAACTTGTCGACCTAAATAAAAAATCGGAAAATACCCGATCACAAGAGCAAATCCTGTCACAGGAAGTAGATTATAAAAAGCCCAATATCCGCTGTATAACAACAGTAAAAAAAGGGCTCCTTTTAAAATAATATGCCTCTTAAAAGGCAGGAGACAAAGACTCAACCATTGCCAAATCGGCACCGCTAAAATAAACCAAACACCATCCAGCGGAAAGAGTAACAACGCCTCCCAAGAAAAATGACCTGCAAATAATAAAGGAATGGTATTGATCAGCTGAAAGGCACTATAGGTTATCACAGCCGGCAAGAGACTCTGACGAATCTCTTTAAGCCCTTGATCTTGGGTTAAATAAGCGGCAATAAAAATAAACATTGGAATAAGAACAATATTGAGCCCTAATAGACTTCCCTCTAAAAAAGAGCCCATGATTTCTGTCAGCGGTACCTCAAATCCACCTACTTGAAATTCATATAAAGGAGTTGTGGAAAGCGAAATCTTCTCTAAAAAAAAGAGCAATACCATCAACACACTCAACATCCATTTCAAGGTTTGCCAAAAAGGTTTTGCTCCACTCATATCCATATCCTATGCTTGACCACTCATCCTACGATCTTGATTACCACGTCCTACTGAACAATGATAATTGCTTAATTAAGAGAGTAACGTATTTTTCACATCTGTAATAAACATATATCCTGGTGCATGCGTCATAACAAAGTCGGGTTTAGAGCGCATCACTGCCGCTTGCGGTGTTACCCCACAAGCCCAAAACACCGGGACTTCACCGGGCTTAATCGTCACCGCATCCCCAAAATCAGGCTTGCTTAAATCTGTGATTCCGATTAATGCCGGATCACCGATATGAATCGGTGCGCCATGAACTTCTGGTAATTGGTGGGTAATCGTTACCGCTTTAACGACCTGCTCATAAGGAATCGGACGCATACTCACAACAAGAGGCCCACTAAAAATTCCTGCCGGCGTCGTTTCTATATTCGTCACATACATCGGGACATTACAACCTTCAACGATATGACGCATCTCAATATCTGCTTCCATCAAAGGTGCTTCAAAACTAAAACTACAGCCTAATAAAAAGCTGACTAAGTCCTCTCGCCAATATGCTTCTAGCGACTCACACTCTTCAATATATTCTCCCGCCTTATAAATTCGATACAACGGGATATCTCGCGCAATATCAGATCCCTTCGCCGTTAAAGGAAACTCTCTAGAACCGACATCGCTCACTTCTAGAATCGGACATGGCTTAGGGTTTCTCTGAGCAAACAGAAGAAAGTCATAAGCATATTTTTGCGGTAAAACCACAAGGTTCCCTTGCGCATATCCTCCGGCAATACCGGCAGTAGGACGTTTCATTTTACCTTCACGAATAAGGGCTCTGACCTTTTTGGGCGATAATTCATACAGCATTTTGGCATTCATTAAATCTGTCATAACAACTCCTCTCCCCTGATAGGGACTCATATTCCTAAATAATCGTTGATGGTTCTAAAATCTAGCCTTGCATCTATTTTATTGACAAGCAAGATTTTCATCCTTCGAGTACTAATCGCTATCCGATTACCGATTATTCTAATACTGATATCCTCTTAAAGAGATATTAACTAATAAAAACGTCAAGAAGAACAATCTTAAACTCTCATAAATAGATGTCAGAATTTGCTA
>JASLEF010000176.1 GCA_030151245.1 Ignatzschineria sp.
TCGTGTCAATTTTATTTTTGACCTCTTTTTAAGCACCGATTCAATTTTAAAGACTACTAAAAACTGAACTTAAACTTAAAAGAGAGAAGCAAAGAAACTACTAGAGAACTGGGCTTCTACCGAATCATCTTCAACGTTGCCGTCTGAATGAGTGGTGTATCTTACGCTCTTTTTTTATTTTGGCAAGACTCTTTTTTACAAAAAAAGAACCCCTATAACATATCTATCTATTTTTAAACGAAATTTAATCTCAAAAAACATGAAAAATAGATAGAAAGTCGATCTAAACAATGGTATTTCACGATCTTTACGAGCCGTTATTATCAAAAGCATTCAAGAATTTTTACAAGTCACTTCCATATCTAAGGTCTCTGCCCTAAAATAGCCTGACACAAAAGAGCATTCTAAAAATATAAAGATAATTAGAGCAACAAGAACTTAACTTTACTTCAATACATTTTCAATAGGATATATGCCATGATCAAACGCACCCTTATCTTTACATCATTCATATTAATGCTGTCAGGATGTATTACACTTCCCACGGACTCTAAAAATAACAGTCATGAGCAATCTGTTTCACCGGAACATATAGAGATGGTTAAAACATTAAACTCAACCGAACTCACGAAACTTGCCAATAAGGGAGATCAATATGCCCAATATTATCTTGGTAACAAATTTGCTCAAGGAGCAGAAGTTCCACAGGATATGACCGCCGCTAAAACCTATTGGCAACAGGCAGCTGATCAAGGTAATGCCAATGCACTATACAACCTAGGAATGATTTACTTTACGGGACAAGGTGAACCTAAAAGCTTTGAAACAGCTTTAGGATATTTCCAACGCTCAGCTCAAGCGGGTAATACACGTGCTGCATTAAACGCGGCGTCAATGCTAGAAGCAGGACAAGGTGCAATGGTGAATATTCCTGAAGCTGCAAAACTTTACCAAATGGCAGCCGCTAAACAGCCTCATGCAGCCTATCGTTTAGGACTTCTTTACACACAAGATACACCAGACTTCCCCGCAGATTATCAACAAGCTTTCCAACTATTCCAGCAAGCTGCAACCAATGGAGACCGCTTTGCCCCACGTGCATTAAGTATTATTCAGAACTATCCTCCTGAAGAAGCGAAAGATCTTTTGAGAAGATTAAATACTCGAATTTAATTCTTCAATTCCTTAAAAAATTTCAATATCTTTCGAACAGATCAATGTAACACCATTAAAAAAAGCAGAGCGGATATACCCGTTCTGCTTTTTTATAACATCTACTTTTATAAAAACTAATTTATAAAGGCTATTTATAATAGCCTCTGAATAAGATCCGAAGAATTCAATATCAACAGATAAAAAATTCAGTCCTCTTCGTTAACCTAAGGTCGCCACCATAATTGCTTTGATCGTATGCATACGATTACCCGCTTGTTGGAATTGGACACCCTGCGATCCTTCAAACACTTCTTCTGTAACTTCCACACCATCTAAGCCAAAGGTTTGATAAATCCACTCACCTACGGTCGTTTCACGATTATGGAATGCCGGCAAACAGTGCATAAACTTCGTATTCTTATTTCCTGTTGCACGCATTAATGCGGCATTAACTTGGTAAGCTTTAAGCTCTGCGATACGTTCACGCCAAGCATCTTCAGGCTCTCCCATAGAAACCCACACATCTGTATGGATATAGTCAACACCTTTTACCGCCTCTTCAGCACTATCGGTAAAGGTTAAGGTTGCGCCACTCACTTTTGCGAGCTCTTGACACTGCTTAATCAACGCTTCTTCTGGCCATAGATGCTTAGGAGCCCCCACACGGAAGTCTACCCCAAGTTTAGCCGCCATTACTAAATGTGAATTCCCCATATTATTACGCGCATCCCCAAGGTAAGCGTAACTTAATGCTGAAATAGGTTTATCACTATTTTCTTTCATCGTCAGTAGATCAGCTAGCATCTGTGTTGGATGGAACTCATCTGTTAAACCATTATAAACAGGCACACCCGCATAGGCTGCTAATTCATTTTCCAGCACATCTTGGCTAAAGCCACGATAGAGAATCGCATCATACATATCCCCTAATACACGTGCCGTATCTTTCATCGACTCTTTATGACCGATCTGCGTACCATCGCTTCCTAAGTAACTCGTCACCGCTCCTTGATCTGCAGCCGCCACCTCAGAAGCGCAACGAGTTCTGGTAGATGACTTTTCAAAGATCAACGCAATATTTTTCCCGCTTAATCGTCGCTGCTCTATTCCCGCTTGCTTTGCTCTTTTCAAATCTTCAGCAAGCCCTACAAGATAAAGAATCTCTTCTTTTGAGAAATCGAGTAGTTTGAGAAAATGTCTTTGACGTAAATTCGGTTGCATGCGCAGCTCCTCTTCGCAGTATAATATTAGTATTCGAATAAACTCACCCATAAGACGTGAGTGAGTTTTTATCATATCAGGGATATAGAACCCTTCCTATATATTTAGAGGTTTCCGCTCATGATTCAACGCTTACTACTTCTTTTTACACTCACTTTTTTAGGGATATTTTCCCAAGCAGAAACATTACCACAACATATCAAGCTAAACTTTACCGGCCCTTTCCAAGTGCCGGCATCAATGACTTTCAGCTATGGTAACGGCCAATACAACCTTGATACAACCGTGCATATTCCCTTTAAAAACATGCGCTTTACGAGTAAGGGCTTATTAAAAAACAACCGCCTACTAACACAGTCCTTTAAGGATATAAGAAGTGGCAAACCTTACGCTTATGCTGACTTTGACCTACAAAATAAAACGATTCACTATGGGAGAACGGGGCAATCTCATACTGCAAAAATAACGGGGCTTGCCCAAGACTTTTTCACAACAGCATGGCAAGCAACGCTCAACAAAGCACCATTATCAGAGAAAATTCAAACCACCAATGGGAAAAAAGTCTATGAACGCCCCGCCTTTGTGAAAGCCGGCACCGAAGAGGGATATATTAATGGACAAAGAACCCCCATTACCCTTTACATTAGTGGGCAAGGGGATGATCGCATTGAGCTAGGTCTTTCACCAAAGAACTATTATCTTCCGGCACTCATTGCTTACTATGAAAAAGGTAAACGCTATGAACTTCGCCTTAAAAGCTACCAAGTTCAATAGCCTATTTTCGTCTTACAACTCTCTACAATCTTTAAACAACACGATATACTAGGATTCTTGCAATTTTAGTTTCATCACTACTTCTCGCAAAGGTCAAATTTATGCTTGAATATCTTTTCACTAGAATCTCTGCGGCTTGTAATAACAAAGTCGATCTCTACCGCATGGGCACCTTCTACTACGAGGGGAAATATGTCACAAAAGATTATCGAAAAGCGACCCAATATTTACAAAAAGCCGTTAATAAAAAATATACTAAGGCTCTCTATTACCTTGGTTTAATTGAATTAGAGAAAAGTGAATCTGCTATTGATTTAGCCCTTGCATTACGTTATTTCTTGCTCTCTAAAAATGAAGAACCTCTTGCGATAGTCGAAATTGATAAACTCGAAACAAAAATCCTCAACATGCCGGTCACTGATGATAATACGGCACTTCTTTTTAAAATTGGCTATATGTATGCTAATGATGTCATTATCGGCCTCAGTGTCCCTAAAGCAGTAATCTTTTATGAGCTTGCAGCGAGCCGAAACCATCATTACGCACAGACAGAATTGGCAAAGCTTCTGACAAAGTCACGCCCAGGTATTACAAAAGATCTCCCTCGCGCAAAAGCCTTGCTAGAAGTACCGGCACAAGCAGGTTTTTCACCGGCGATTATTGCGCTACAAGATCTCTTAACCGCACATCCCGAACTCAAATCGGTCACAGAATAACCTCTTCCCTATCATTGTTATGATCGGTATCTTGCGGAAATTGGAGAAAAGCCCTATAATGTCCTATCAACTTAAACGGGGGCGTTCTTGGATTCGACGGGGATGTTGAAGTTTGAGGTGCATGTCGAGAAGGTCGAGAGTCTCGTAAAAACGCGGCAAACAGTTATAATTGCAAACGATAATAACTACGCTTTAGCAGCTTAG
>JASLEF010000179.1 GCA_030151245.1 Ignatzschineria sp.
TTGATGAATTATCTCGTTCTGTGGCATTGGATTCTCAAGAAGTCTCTCCTGAGGATATTACAGTTTGTGTTGCCGTGCGAGCAACAGAGGTTAACCCTTGGGTTTTAGAGCGACTTCAATTCATGCTGGGGTTTTATATGCCGGCACCAAAGTTTTTGGTGATTGATTTTGGTTCAGAAGAACCTTATTCTACAGAAATCTCGCGAATATGTGATGAAGCTAGTGCCCATGTAGATTATGTCTTTTTAGAGGATTTTGGTATTTTTTCCTCTAGTGTGGCGAGGAATCATTGTTTGAAACATGTGACGACAGAGTTGATGTTTTTTACAGATGTTGACGTTGTTCATTCGCAAAGATTTTTTGGTGACCTTGCCAATATTGCGACGGATCTTGAGTTATTAACGGCCATTAGAAGGCCACTTTTTATGCCGGTATATCATGTTGGCAAGAGCGCTAGTGAAGAGTTTTCAGCACTTCCGGATAGAGAAAAGAGCCTGTTTTTAAAAACGATAAACTATGTCGGGCAATCGACAGCCTTTGGTGACCTTTGTGATTTTATCGCTCCTTATAGTAATATTTTTTTAATCCATCGTGATTTTTTTGAGATCTCTGGTGGGTATTGTAGTGACTTTAGAGGGCATGGCTCTGAGGATTTTGAGTTTTTAGTAAGATTAGGGATTTTATCTTCGTCGATTCCACTTCCGGCATTATTAAATAAAGACTTTTTTGGGCCTTTAAAAGATTCTTTCTGGAAGGAGCGAGACTATACAGGGTTTAGGCGTTATTTAGAAAGCTTAACGCAGATGTCTGAGAGCTTAGGATTAGCATGCTTTCATATTTGGCATGATAAACCAAGAGGGCAAGGGTACTGGACGGATCAAAATGATTGGAAGAGAGATACGTTTAATGAGGTTATTGGGCGCTATTATCCGGCATTAGAAGAAATTGTAGAGGTTGATTATTTAGAAAGGGAAAAGCGAGCTCTATGCCTTTTCAATGACATCAATTCTTGGGGATATTTTCTTCCTTTAAGATTACATGGATACCAGTTAGAGGCTATCACTGCGATTAATGATGATATTCTTCAACGTATTTATGTGGGATTAGAGCAGTATGATAATGATGAGATCTTTATTTTTAATCCCTATATGAAGAGTCATCAGAAGTATCGGGGGATATTAGAAGTTGCTAGAAATTTAGGAATAAAGATCACGGTAATTGAGCGTGGAGGCTTGCCCAATAGTATCTATTATGCTGAGGAAGTTGTTTATGGAGATCCTATTTATAAACAGCTAGAGCCTTTATTAGCAAATTATGACTGTCACAATAGGTCCGTCACTCAATCAATGATTGGTCGAATTAGAGCTGGGAATGATGTTTTAGAATCACAAGATAGTTATGAAGAGACACGACTCAGGAATTTATTATTGAGCTTTACTAAAAAAGACCTGTTTTTTATCCCGCTACAATTGAATGACGATATGGCGGTCACAAAGTTTGTAGATGGGTATACTTCTTATGAGGAATTTTATGAGGAAATTGAGCAAGTAGCGGCGAATAACCCTGATAAGTTATTTATTATCAAGCAGCATCCTTTATCGAAAATGAAGTTAGATAATCGGGCACTAGAAAATCTGATGATTGCTTCAGATCGAGATAATATTCATACTTTGATTGATTTAGCGAGTGCGACAATTGTTTATAACTCAGGGGTTGGTTTACTCTCTTGTATTCATCAAAAACCAACGTTCAATATCGGAAATGCTTATTACACAGCGAAAGGATTATCCCAACAGGTTGAGAGTATTCAAGAAGCACTTTATTTGTATGATGAAGGGAATACCTCACCCATTACGGATGAGATGATTTTGCGGTTTGTTGATTGGCTGATATTTGAAAGGTACAGTTGGTTTTCAGCAGAAAGCTCTATTCGGGAGTTTTCGGAGAGAAAATCACATGGATACAAAAATATTGTGGTAGAGATTTTGAATTTAAAGAATCAGGGACTGATTAATACAGGGAGTAGAATCTCACAATTTCAGTTTAACTCTAAAAGTTATTTAGGATGGAAGTCAGGGTTAAACTATTCCCAAAAAGAAGTGAAAGAAACGGTCGCAAAGACTAGTTCTGTTGCTAAGAAAGTATATATTGAGAAACCATCCGCAAAAATTTTGAACCGTTTTTTCTCCTTATTTTTAAGCCAAAAAAAGTATAGGAAATTGCAAGAAAGCCCAGAACGTTTTTTTAAAGATTCTAAAAGTCGGTTAATACAAAAGTTAGAATATTTTTATTTGAAAAATGGCTCTTTTGAATCATAAATGTTTTGTGATTATTTCTCACTTCTAGATAAATTATAAAATAAGCTTATACTTATAGGTCATTGAAATAATAGAGTACTTTGATGGTATGGGCAATATTAAAATAGCGTTTTCTAGCCGAAAGCTTTCAAGTATTAAGAGTGTGAGAACAATCTTAAATGAAGAAAAGCTTCAAGTGGATGAGTTGATGGTCGGCTGGGGCAAGAAGCCCAATACTAAAAAAGCACGAGCTTAT
>JASLEF010000191.1 GCA_030151245.1 Ignatzschineria sp.
TTATTTCCTATTATTAATATGATAATTTAAAAGCTTCTATTTGCTTTACGTTTTATCGGTTTAAGTCGAATATCGACTAGCAATCTAGAAACTGTAATTATAAAGATAAAAGGTCATAAGCTGAGGAATCACAAATTTGTAAGGTCAAGGCTCCAGACAATAAAAAAAGAGAATTAATATTCTCTCTTTTACTAGAAAATCTGTAAATACGACATAGCCACTCTTAGCGATTTTATTTGCTACAAACAAATAGCGATAAAACTGCGTTACTCTGAATCACAAACACGCTTATTCCAAGATTAAAATTCCTTCAGAATCTGATTTATCATCCCATTCCCAGACCAAACTAGAATTAAAGATTGGGTATATGCGAACGTCATCAGTTTTCTCCTCAATAAGCTTTCTAATATCTTTTTGTAGAAAATCGATATCTAACGCACCATTGACAATAAAAACACTCTTTTGAAGAGGTATTCCCCAATTTTGTAGTAATCTATGAACTTTAGTTAATCGTTTTTTATCGGTAATATCATAAGCAACTAAATATTTCATCGATTAAACTCTCTTCTCATCCAAACTTTGAGGGTCAAAAATACCAAATGTCTGCTTCAAGTTATTTGCTACTTTCCAACGATCGCTTGCTAATCCAATTTCAGTAAAAAGCAGGTGCTTTTGTGCTCTAATCAAAGGTCTTATGCTTTTCAAAAACTCCTCGTAGGCTTCATAAAATCTAGATCGTCCAGCTTTTCCCATAAAGCAACCCTCTTCTTTATAAGAAAAATCTTCATTTCTTAATATTCGTTCTTTAAATAGGCTAAGAGCCCACAAATCATAATGAGGACGTAAAGGCTCCAATAAGTCACTTGCTAATGACTCTCTCCCAAAAGCAGGTTGATGAAAAAATCCGATGTATGGATCTAATCCCATTAAATAGATTTCTCGGACCCATTCTTGATGCAACAATGTATAACCTAACGACAAAACAACATTAAAAGGATCTTTAGGTGGACGCTTATTTCGTCCTTTAAAAGAGAGCGATGCAGGAATAAATGGAATTAAATTTCTAAAATAGAATGTTGCCGCAGAACCCTCTAACCCCAACAGAGCCTCTAAATTCATAATACCTTTAAGGGAAATATGGATCTGATCACGATAGCTCGAGATTTTCTGCAATAATGATTTATCACGCCAATGCTGATTGATGAGCTGTTCAAGATTATTGAGCTGTGCGTTAATCTTCGCTCCAATAATATTTTTCATTAAGGAGAGGCAAAATTTCGACTCCTTAGAAAGAAAATATTGTACTTGTCGTCGCAGCGCATCCTTACGAAAACTAGGAAGTAACATCGTTGGCTTTTGCTGTAATCCTTGTAACACTAAAACAGCAATATCTAGTTCACCAAGCTTTGCCAATAATGAAGCTGTGAGGTGTACATTGCCACAAAGACAGATACGCTCTATCACTTTTAAGGGAATAGTCGCAATTCTTCCAGATTCCCCTGAAACAATAAGAACATTCCCTTTATTTTGCAATGTTACAGATCGACGATCAATATATAAACAACTCAATATTCTCCTCCTACTGAAGAATATCTTCAGGCAATTTAGATAAAAATTAAACAATAATAATAGGGGAAATAGAGAGAGAGGAAGCAATCCCTAAATAGTGCGGTACTTTTGAAGGGGGCAGCTTATACATATGAATAATATCGCTCACCTCCACTAATGAAGAGAACCATTCACACAATGAGTCGAATTCTGCCGCCGTCAGCCAACACTCATAAACAGATTTTTGTCGACCGGTTGTATAGCCTAATAAGTGCCTACTAACCTTTGCTCTAATCCGATCATCACTAATATCATAGCTGACTAAATATAATTCACGATTCACCACTTCTTCCTATTGAAAATGCATAGGAACTTATTCATGCATCGGAGATACATTTATACAGTTTATTTTATATCTACTGTCCTTATTGATGATAATGGCTCACCAACAGCGACCACGAAAAATTCCTGTAAATAAGCACCATGATTAATCATTGTTTGCGATGTATGCTCTTTACCTCTCTCTGTTAATGAGAGAGGTAAGACCAAAGAAATATATCGTGCTTTTTTTTGCAAAACTTGTGCAGCCATCACTAAAGATAGTGTTCCAATGACGACATCTCCTACCGAAACTTGAGTGATATCTAAATGTTTTTCCCAATGATCAACGACAATCGATTGTGTTTTCATCCAATCAATTGCGCCTTGATGTCTAGAGATAAACCATGTTGCCATTACTAAGCTTCCTATTGATATAAAGTCTGTAGGCTATTATGGCCCTAAAAAGATGTTTTTAATGATTGCTAATATAAACAACCCTAACGGCACAATGACTAATCCAAGAAAAAATACACCCACAATCCCCATAAAACTTCTAGGCTCAATAATTAGATAAGCAAGATAGAAAGGGAATAATGTCACAAAAAAATTTAATACAAAGAAAACCAATCCCCCAATCACAGCTAATGATTCATTTCTCATATACACTATCTCCTTTATTTAGATCTATATAGAAAATGTTTTATAACTGGGTTTAATTATAGATCTTTATCAACATCAAACTACTTTTGACAAATTTGCCAAAAAGCAGGCCGGTCTTGCTATTTCAAACAGGGCTAGGTTCAAACAACATAAGAGGATTAGCTTAGGCTGATCCTCTTTCGTCTTAATCCCTTATCTAACAGGGCTATCTTCAAACCATAGACAAAGATCTTGTTGTAGATTACTCAGAGTCTTAATCCCTTATCTAACAGGGCTATCTTCAAACTGAAAAAGTGAAAGAACTACTAGGATAATATAGGTCTTAATCCCTTATCTAACAGGGCTATCTTCAAACATTAGAAGGAGAAATAAAATGATAGCGAAATTAACGTCTTAATCCCTTATCTAACAGGGCTATCTTCAAACGTACTCGTGACTGGGCAGAACTTTCACGTATTGAGTCTTAATCCCTTATCTAACAGGGCTATCTTCAAACTTTAGTGCCAGACCCAACAATTTGGAGCGATGTCTTAATCCCTTATCTAACAGGGCTATCTTCAAACAGAAGGAGTTATCTCTAAGGTAATTGGAGAGAATGTCTTAATCCCTTATCTAACAGGGCTATCTTCAAACATTGATTCCGTTACTGAACAATTAATTCTAAGTCTTAATCCCTTATCTAACAGGGCTATCTTCAAACGTTATGGCTAACCTTGATAGTGAAGATCAAGCACGTCTTAATCCCTTATCTAACAGGGCTATCTTCAAACATAAAAGGGATCCTCAAAAATGCCTGCCCATCGTCTTAATCCCTTATCTAACAGGGCTATCTTCAAACGTTAAAGGTGATTTGGATGAAGAATTTGATTTGTCTTAATCCCTTATCTAACAGGGCTATCTTCAAACATCTATATTGAAATCCTTATAGAGGTATTGTTAGGTCTTAATCCCTTATCTAACAGGGCTATCTTCAAACTCCAGAGTAGGAGGAATATATAATGATATTTGTGTCTTAATCCCTTATCTAACAGGGCTATCTTCAAACTTACTCAAAAACTACATCAACCAATTCACTCTGTCTTAATCCCTTATCTAACAGGGCTATCTTCAAACCGCGACTATAATTTTTTATCAACAAAATCAATAAAATAGAGACCATCATTCCAATCTTTACAAATCCACAAAAGATGTCATTTAATAACAAAAATTATCCTCCGGCACTGTTTACTCTAAATTTATGCGCTACTCTTACTCTATATAATACGATATTTTCCAAGACCAAATGTTGTATTTTTCCCTACATGAATCCATTGGCCAAGGTATAACAACATCTGAAACTCTACAGGTAAATCATAAAAAGTCCAACGCCCTAAAACACCACCTAGATACATTTTTTGCCTCTGTCTATTTGAGTAACGTGCCCAATCATACCAATAAAGATCAGCATCACTTTTTAATGCTCCCGCCTCTTTTTTAAGCGTTACATAATCAGCATATAGATGGTGTTTAAAATGTGCTGTACTAATTAAAGAGAGACGCCTTAATAGTTGCATAATTAAAACACTTGCTTCTATTTTATCGGGAGGAATCGCTTTCCCATTTTTTTGTAATCTGACAGGAGTTTCAAATTCTAATGTTATTGTTGATTGCTGCATTGTTGGTAGAATCATTTTATTAAAATGAGGTGTAACTGATTGCTCATTTAATATCGAAATGAACCTATCCTGGCTTTCAACTTTCACATCAACTAATTCAGCTTTTCCACCATCTTTGCAAATACCTTTTTCAAAGGCATTTTTCCACGCCGATACAACAAGGGAGATCCTATCGATAATACTCCCCATCAAGATCATTTGAAATTGTAATATCTCCCCTTTTTTATAAAGTTTTTCTCCGATACTAGGAGGCTCAACAATATAGCTTTGAGGGATGTTCTGCATTTTAGAAAAAAGATTATCTACTGGTACTGCAGCCTCAAAAATTAACTGATAAGGACAAGCTTTAATGAAAGCACACCCATCACAAGTGGATGATTTTGTCATACAGGCAATCCGTCTTAATGCATGCCCCCAAATGCCACGAAGCGTTGATCCTGAATACTCAGGAAGTACAATATCTTCTATCACCCTAAATTCAAATTGATATCGAGCGATAGGGAGTTGGGGTGGTAAATTTAGTCGCATAAATAATTATAACATCTGCAAATAGTTAAAAACCTTAAGCATCAAGCCATTACAACCTGTATACTCTGATAAAAGGGCAAGTCCACCCATATAATGTCCGGAAACATCAACATCAACATCAAATATTTAAGTGGCTTTGCAGATATTTATAAGCTTCCCACTTACTTTTAGCTGTTTTCTTAGTTTCTGTTTTCCAAGTTGTAACAATATCACCATGCAATTCCATCACTATTTGACAGAGTTCTTTTTGCTTTAAGTCGTCATCTACTTCAATTTTCAACTCTTTCAATAGAGCCTTTCTACCCCTTGCTAATTGTTCACTTAATCCTTTTTCATCAAGTGATTCAATATAGGCCCTGATTAGAGCACTACTATCTCCACTTTGCATCGCTTCTTGCTTAACAAGCTCAGTGGTTTGACGTTCAAAATAACGGTCTAAAGCAGAGTCTTTAACAAAGTAACCATAACCTGTTGCTGTTTTAGCCCCTAAGCCTTGTTCTTGCAATGTATAACTCAATAGATCCGCCGCATATCGAGCCCAAGCAGTTTCGCCTTCTATCACAAAATAGAATTCTCCTTGAGTTACAATCTGTAAGTTAGGAATTGGGCTCTCTATTCCCATGGCTGTTTCTGATTTTTCAGAATAATAGGACTGCTCATGCACCGTTATAACCTCTTTTGCAAAAGGTTTATACTTACCTGTAGGAACCCACCACGCATCATGCCAGATCAAAGCTCCCGCCATATCTGCCCCTTCATCATCAGCTCCAGAACCAAATAAAACACTTAAAATATCTGATTCAATATTGATAGATTCTGCATAGGCTCGCACAGCCCCTTTGATACTCGAACCTGCAATCAATGGTGTGCCATAAGTATGATGAGTTGTCATGCCGGTCTCAAGCGTCCCTCCTAATGCCAATCCGGTAAAAAGACGCCCATCCACCTTCGCCGCTACACTGGCAAATTGCTCTCTTTGTGTTAACTGATGCCATCTTGTAAATGCTAACTTGTAAAGAGCTGGATAGTCCACTTCGGCAATTCTTTCAACAAGTTGATGCTTGCTCTTTTTCTCCCCCTCTTCCCAAATGGGTAACCCTCGTTGCATTAAAAGCCCAGGATGGGCACTCTTTAAATTACTAAGACGCACTAAAGGACGTAAATCTTCTCGCATTAAATCATAAATGTTATCTTGCATTCTTAGTAACCTCTCTACGCTTTCTCTAATAATGCTTGGGTATAACGCTTAATCCAAGCGGTTGCATCTAGGGCTCTACGGGTTAATAACTGATACTCTCCTAATGATGATTTTAAAATTATCGTATGCAATATATTTGAATCAGGATATCCCAATAATTGGGCAACATGCGTCAATAAAAGCGCATATTCATCATCAGGAGATGAACTTTTTGCCATTAGAAATCCAACAGCTTGTGCTAACCCTGATTGCATAATCATTGTTGGAAAGTTAAGCGCTAATGTCCGATATTTCGTTTCATGATTACTTCGTGAAACACCTTCAACTAAAGGATAAGCTGCTTTAGCATAGTCCTGCGTTCTAATTTTATGACTCTTCTTATCTGTCCCCATCATCTCTATGCCTCTTGAGTTTGAGTAATCAAAAATCGGCACATACCACGGCCTACCGTATGTTTACCACCCACTTGAATCATCATCTCTTCTGTTGGGAGAAGTGCTATCAGCTCTTCCTCAGACTTTTGGTTCTCTTTATTAAAGGAACGATTCACGCCTAAAACACCCCAAAGTACTGATTCTGCCGGGAGGTTTTCCTCTGTCCAAAGCGCACCATCTTTCACAATTCTTGTTTCACGATCAATACGAATACGGGTTCGAATTTCTGTCGCAGTATCCACTAAGAAAGAGAAGATATTATCCGGTAGAATCACAAAACGCTTTATAAACTCATTGCGCCACTCTTGTGCACTCAGAACAGAGTCAGGATAGAGCTCACTCGCTAAGAGTTCAGCCCACTCTGTTGCATCATTAGATAGCTCTGCATAAATATCTAAATCCTCTAATGCCAACGATTCTGAAGCGACCTCTAACTTAGAATTCGTGGTAATGATAGCAAGATCACCCTCAGTGGCAGGCACATTGAGAGAATGTTTAAAGTCCCGAGCATAACGTTTTAAAATAAATGGACAAGTAGCATAAGCTACTGTGCCGGCAAATGAACGCAATGGTAGAATTAATAAATTTGCATCACTAAAAGAGAGTGCGCCAGCAAAGCTATCGCCTGTTTGTGTATCTGGCCCAAAAAGGGTCCTCACATCTTTTGCATCAAGTGACTGCTGAACAGCTAACTCATCCCGTAGCACCCCCTTTAATGAAGAACCAGGTACTAAAGGAAGGTTTGTCGCTTTCGAGCGAGCAATAGGAAGGTCCACAACACCAACACCTTGACCTGTTCCAACATGCAGCGCGGTAAGTGACTGTAAATAAAAAGTTTTTGTTTGCATAATCCGTTTCCTAATATTGATATTAATATTGAGCACTATTAGTACTATTGGTATATCGTGATTGATCTATAAAAGAGGATAAATACTCACTCTCATCTCCTTTATCTACGAAACTGACCAAGGTGCAACTAATACCACACCAAAACCATCTTTTTGATCTTGATGTTGGTCACTAATAGTTGAAAAATAGAGTCTTTCAATCGATGATAGATCACCTTCTAAAACCTCAAACCAATAGATCGCGCCACTTGCTACTGCTTTACGCATCGCCTTAGGTCTTTTCTGATGTAAGTCCCAACCTGATACTGGCAACCAACGATCCATCGCACATGCTTTTAAACGTACCTTGATAGATGTATGAGGTAAAGTTCCTATCAAAGTCTCTTCCTCAAGCCAAGCGGGCAAATACCCATTACTAAAGATAGCCGGCGTTAAAAGCGTAAGCTGTAACCCCCCTGCTTGTTCAATCTCAACAGATAGTGATTGAGGAGCCATTAAATCTTTATGCATCGCAACAGCATACATTTTAGAAAGTCGACTCTCTCCACCAAAACGAACATGATTATTCTGAAGCTCAGTATCACTTAGCAATAAAAATCCGTAAGAGGAGTCTTTCCAACCACCCTCCTTAACATCTCTTCGAGTCGCATCTAAATCATAAGAAGCACTTTGAAATAATTGCCCCTCAATACCTGAATGGGTTCTATTATCAATTGCTACATGAGTACGAACATCCACAGGTAAAGATTGAATACCTTTCTCAGATAACTCCTCAAATGTAATACCCTTTCCATTTTGCCATTCAAGTAACTGTTGTAATGGCCAAAGCATAGGGCCAGGTTGCGGCTTTCCTTTAATGTTTTTTTCCATCATGACAGGCAATAAGCCCGAAGGTAAATCTGAACCTATCATCTCCTCATTAAGAGTACTTTGTGGTGTTAAACGAATTAATTCTGTCTTTCCACTCTCTCTATTTTTCAAATAGAGTGCATTCGCCGGTTTATGAACGTATATGGTATAGTTCGAGCTCTCTCCTAAGACCACCAAAAAAGGGCCTTTATGACCAATCTCAAGTAATTTTTTTTGATCTTCCTCTGTTACCGTTAAACTACCACCACTGTTAGGTACAAGTTCATAATGATTTTGCAACAATGTTTGAGTGCGTAGTAACCCAGCACCACTCGATGGGAGTGGAAATATGATATCTGAAGCATCAGATAATGATCCAAAAGGTTTAGCACTTCTAAAAACTAATGGTGACAATGGCCGAATTAAATAAGTCTTATCCTGCTTCATACTATTCCCTCCCTAAATCTCGTTGCGTTTTAGCGGCCATCCAACGAGCAATAATCAGCTC
>JASLEF010000204.1 GCA_030151245.1 Ignatzschineria sp.
GCAAAAAGTAGATGCTTCTCGCGCTGACGAACCTTGCTATTAAAGCTATTAATAGAACCATAACCTTTGCCGGTATCAGGGTCTCGCCAATGTTGTGATAACGTAAGCTGATCAAGCGATAATGATACTTCGACATAACGATGATGCTTATAGCGATTCTCAATAACATTAATCCCCGGGATACTTTCTTTTGCAAAAGAGAATCCCCCCAAAAAAATCATGACAATAATGCTATACACAAACAGAAACGACAAAGTATTCTTTATTTGAATTCTTTGTCGATAAGCTGTTATAAAATCTTTAATATTCGTC
This sequence comes from Ignatzschineria sp., assembly GCA_030151245.1. Classification (GTDB taxonomy): domain Bacteria; phylum Pseudomonadota; class Gammaproteobacteria; order Cardiobacteriales; family Wohlfahrtiimonadaceae; genus Ignatzschineria. The sequence goes on from JASLEF010000204.1 coordinate 313, forward strand.
AAGCAGTTCATCATATTCTCTCAAAGATGATTATCGCTCACATGATACTATTCTATGACTAATAGATCATCTAGATTTGAAGTGCACGAAGTAAATCTTTCAATAACTTCGGATGAGCAATCACGACATTTCCGCTGGACTCCACATCTTCACTACCACGATAATCAGTCACTAAGAAACCTGCCTCTTTAGCGATTAACTGCACAGCTTTGAGCGTACAAACATCAAATCCTGCGGCATAATAAGCTGAGTACTGCCCTTTAATAACCGCTGCACTATCCTTTGCAAAGTCGCCTAAAACACGTTGGGCTTTCGTTGCTCTTAACATATTTGCAAAACGTGACAACTCATCTTCTTTCGCTTTAACAGCAGTTAATACAAAGGCATTTTCAATCTTACCATCACTTTTACCGATACGAACACGTTGCTCTTCATCTTCTGAAAGAACGCCAAGACCTTTTGAAGCCTCCGCTACAATTTTATCAGCAACACCATCGTATATCACAGCAGACTGAAGCTCACCATCCATCTCTAGAGCAATGGTTACTGAAAAGTGAGGGTTACCAATACGGAAGTTCTCCGCCCCACTTACCCCCACATACCATGCAAAGCGCTGACTATTGATCAATCCTGAATGATAATTTGCATAGTAAGAATGGTCTGGATAAAGTTTTAAAAGATTCTCAATTAACTCCCCTTCAATTTTTTCGTAAAATTGCACAAATAAGGAATCATCTGCACGTTGTTCTGGGCTTAAACGATCTAAACGATAGTAAATTGAACGGATAGTACGACCAGACTCGATCGCAACTTGCTTTGCAACTTGGGTAAATGAACTCATGAATGTCTCTTCAGTTTTTAAAGATATAAGGGTTGTAAATGATTACTACCACAGAAAATCCGCACCATCATTACCTGACAATGCATAATAGAATTATATTGTACCGCATCAGCCTCTAAATTCGTATTCAAAAATGGTTTTCCGAATAAAAAATAGAGAAATCACTGAACTTTAAACTTTCATAAATAGCGCAAAAACCAGCTAATAGCTTTTACTATAACCTATTAATAATTAAGATAATTCATCGCCTATATCTTGCAAGGGCACATCCTTATTCTCGACCTCTTCTGAGGCTGCTTTCTGATCCTTTTTTTGAGGATTTCTCATCGGAAAGGCAATGATAAACCAGACAACTAATAATCCTGCTCCCAACCAAAGCACCGGAACAGCCGTAAAATAGCCAAAAATGACACTTGCAAGGATTCCCCCAATAGAAGCCCCTAAAAACTGACTAGAAGAGAAGAATCCCATCACCATCCCCCGATTATGGGTGGGTGCTAAACGACTCATTAATGAGGGCTGTATCGCCTCCATCGTATTAAATCCCCAGAAGAAAACCGTCATAAATAGTAATAGCGACCAATAACCACTCACAAAGACTAAAGCCACCAATGCGACGACTAATGCGGCGATTGCCACTAAAAAGAAAATCCTAAACTGACGAAATCTCTCTGCAATACCGACCCCCGGAAACATTAGGAATATTGCTATTAAAAAGCTAGGAACATAGATCTTCCATGACTCTTTCGGTAGAAATCCTTCTGCTTCTAAAATCCAAGGAAAGATCGTAAAACCTAACGTCAAAATCAGGTGTAACATAAAAGCCCCAAGATAAAGACGCTTGATATCATTATCTGACCAAGCCTCTTTAATAGAGAGTCGTAACGGCATTCTCTCTTCCTTATTCTCTTTATGTTGTTCACTTTTAGGCAACTGCATTAAGGTAACATAAATCGCAATCGCGCCTAAAATAGCACAGAGTAAAAATACGCCTGTTCCACCAAAAAAGCCATAAATGACCGGCGATATAAAAATTGCAATCCCAAAGGTCAAACCAATACTCACGCCAATCAGCGCCATTGTTTTACCACGAATCTCTTCGCGCACAACATCACTTGTAAAGGCAAGTACCACCGCTGAAATCGCGCCGGCACCCTGTACGACGCGTCCAAAAATCGCCACATAAATAGAGTCTGTAAAAGCGATCATCAAACTCCCTATTACAAAGAGAATCATGCCGATTGTGATGGTCACCTTTCGCCCGAAGTAATCCGATAACGAGCCAAAAAGTGGCTGAAGAATAATCTGCGTTAAGGCATAACTACTAATAAATAGACCCGCAAGTAACGGTGTTGAGCCTACTAACTCTTTTGTGTAGAGCGAATAGATAGGTAAGATAATAAATATGCCGAGCATTCTAATAGAGAATAGCCCAGCAAGCCTCGCACTTAACCCCCAATCTGACTTTGACATCTTATGGAGCGACTTTGAATCCTTCACAGGCTCTACCCTATCTTCATTGAGAGATGATTGGGATTGTTTAATACTTTCTTGCATGATGATTACTCCCCATCTTTTAATGCTAATAACTCTTGATAGAGCTCATTTTTAGCTCTGCCCGTCACTTTATGAAGGATCGTTGAGATCTGCTTCAAGGGTAATTTTTCTGCGCTTAATATTTGTAATAATTTTGAAGAATCATAACCTAAAGTCTCCTCTTCTTTTTTCTGAGCTCCTGAGGTAACCACGACAAACTCTCCCCGAATCTCACTCTCATGCGTTTGATAATGCGCAAGGAGCTCAGAAGCTGTTCCATAACGATAATCTTCAAACCGTTTTGTCATTTCACGCCCGACAAATATCGCCCGAGACTCTCCAAAAATCTCTAGCAAATCTTCTAACATTGCCACAATACGATGACTAGACTCATAGAAAATTTGTGTATGTGTTACAGAACTTAATGTTGACAATTCTGTTCGGCGCTGCCCTGTTTTTGATGGCAAAAAACCAATAAAAGTAAAACGATCTGTCGGAATTCCTGCCACTGACAGAGCCGTAATAATCGCACTCACACCAGGAATAGGAATGACCGAAAAGCCCTCTTCACGCAGATGCCGCACCACGGTAAATCCGGGGTCGGATATTAACGGCGTTCCCGCATCAGAAATAATCGCAATGGAATCTCCCGCTTCAAGATAACTCTTTATTTTCTCTACACGACTCATCTCATTATGTTCATGTAATGACACCAGAGGGCATTGAATGCCAAAATGTACCAATAATCTCGCAGATACCCGCGTATCCTCAGCAAATATCGCATTCACTGAGCCCAAGACCTCTACCGCTCTCGGCGTCATGTCTTGAAGATTTCCTATTGGGGTGGCTATAACGTAACAAGTTGACATCAATCTACTCTTCATCCATCTTGAAAGGAGTCAGTATAACAAGAGAAACCGAAAATGACGAACCACAAAATGATCGGCAATATCGGGGAAGAGATTGCCCAAAACTATCTGCTAAAGCATCACTGTAAAATTCTCCATAGAAACTATTACTCACGATTTGGCGAAATCGATATTATTGCCGAACAAGATAATACTCTAATCTTTGT
>JASLEF010000217.1 GCA_030151245.1 Ignatzschineria sp.
TCAGCCTTCTGAAAATAGAGGATATCTCTATTACTCTAATGAATTACTCACCGCTTTAATTTCAGCAGTGAGTGAAAAAGGATTCCACCCGCACATGCATACCGTGGCAGATGGCGCAATAGAAGTCACTTTGGATGCAATTGAAGTTATGCGCGGCAAACTACCAGGAAAAGATATTCGTCCAAGCCTTGCTCATAATGAATTAACCTCTCCCCATCAATATAAGCGCTTTAAAGAGCTTGGCGCAATCCCTTGTTTATCATTCCAATGGGCCGGATATAGCCAAGAATTTGCGGATGATATTCGCAATATTCTTGGAGATGAACGTTTTGAAAATCTCGAGCCTGCAGGAAAATTCTATGATGCCGGCATTCGCGTGGCTTTTGGTAGTGACTGGCCAATTGATCCCCTTAATGAATGGTATGACTTTAAAGTTGCCCTCACCCGTAAAGGTGACGATAGTTATCCTCGATTAGACACCGATAGAGATGTCACTTTAAATGAAGTTCTTCGCTCGGCAACTATTGATGCGGCATATATGATTGCAGCAGATCAATACGTAGGGTCGTTAGAGCCCGGTAAATTTGCAGACTACATCATTCTTGACCGAGATCTTTTTAAAGGTACTCCGGCAGATATTGAAAATGTGAAAGTTTTGAAAACCTTCATTGGTGGGCTAGAAGTTTATACTGCTTAACTTAAGAAAGAGATAAGTGTAGAGATAAAACTTCAATAATCATTTCAATAAAAAAAATATTTAAATGAGCAATGAGCAATTTATGAGAGTTACTCTACCTGCAAAATTAAGTTGTTATAAAATTAAAAGCTAGCACCCTTGCTAGCTTTTACACATTATCAAGTAATTCGTAATGAATAATAATATCCCTTTGAAAGATATCCCTTTAAAAGGGAGAATTGTATGGTACGCGCCTTTAAAGCTCTATTCGCAAATAACGCAGCTTTTCGAGCAGTAGCCTTTCACCATTGTGACAGTTCCCTTTGCTCAAACAAGTATCTCCCTTATCTTTAGTTTTTCATCATCTGCGATACCGTTCGTCATAAATATTATACGTTATGATGAATAAGTAACTTATTTAAAGTACCTTAAACCCTTTAAACTTAAAATGCATTAGGAACTATTGAACAGTAAGATATCCCGAGAGATCTCTGAAGGAACTATTTGATTTTAAAAAGACCTATGAAATTTTCAAATACCGAGTTTTCCATTTTATTAAAGATTGTCATACCGTAATAATCTTAACCATCAATAGCGACGGCAATAATAACTAATAACAATTAGCTTAATAAACCTACGGACGATCAAAGAGATGAGTGTCCCTACAAATCATAGAGTATCTTATTGTCAGTGATGTATTGGGGTCCAGTTTTCAATGCTCGATAGATCCAAGATCAATGACTAGCTTCATCGGGTTTTATTCTCTGTTTAAAATTGCTTTTCATATCTGTGAATAGAAAGCCCTATAATGCTGACAAATAAGCCCTATAAACCAACTTATTTGATTTATTTCCTAAATCGCTTTTTCACTAAAAAAAGAATTCTCTGATTTAATTCCTTTTTTAGCGCTTTTAACCCACTTATTTCTAATATTTTTTATTATGTAATGGATGAGTATTGAACAACGCCTCTTTTTTATAGGCTATAAACGGCATAGGCGCTATTGATTTAAATTTTAAAATGTAAGTAAATGTAAAACAATAGCCCTTCGCAACAATATCCACTAACATGCAAGTTTAAATTTATTTCTTAACCCAATCCCCCAAATAGCTCTCTGAGCCCCTTATCATGAAGTCTCAATAGACCTCTTTTAGGAGATGATAATAATGACAAACCCGGCAATGAACCGCGTGTTAACAACCCCCGTTTTAATTGTTTTTGGCCTTGCCTATATGGTTCCCCTTGGAATATTTACCACCTATGGACAAGTGACTGTTCTGAGTCAAGGGCATTTGCCTATTGCCTATATTATTACGCTAGTCATGATTTTTTTTACAGCGCTTAGCTATTGCCGTATGTCGACCTATCTACCACTATCAGGCTCAGCTTACTCTTATACTCAAAGAACCTTTGGTCCTATTATAGGATTCTCCATTGGTTGGGTACAGATACTCGATTATCTTTTCCTACCCATCGTAAACTATGTTGTCTTGGGACTTTACCTACATGAAGCTTTCCCCTTCATTCCGGCGTGGGGCTTTATCTTAGGGGCTTTAATATCCGTGACCGCTTTAAATTATATTGGGGTACGTTTGGTCACGCCAATCAATCTTTTCCTGATAACCTTACAAGTTATTTTTATTGGTTTATTTATCTTCTTAAGTTTTAAAGGAGCAGACCTCACTCCTGAGAATCTTATTGAACCACTAAATCCTTCCGGCAATGAGATGGCGGGACTCCTCTCTGGGGCTGCAGTGCTCTGTTTAGCCTTTTTAGGATTTGATGCAATCGCCACAATGGCCGAAGAGACCAAAAATGCGTCAAAAACATTACCAAGAGCAATTATGCTAACTGTCGTCATCGCTGGTGCAATCTTCTTAATGGTCTCTTTTGTCTCTAATATTTCATATCCTCAATGGCAGGACTTTATCCCTATTGATCGCCAAGATACAGCTAGTTTAGACGTTATTAATCGTGTAGGAGATAAGAGTGGTTTTGGTGGAAAACTGCTTTCAGATCTCTTCTTAGCCGCCTATCTTACTGGCGTCTATGCTTCAGCAATGACTTCACAAACAAGTGTCTCTAGGATTCTATTTGCCATGGGGCGTGAAGGTGTTTTACCTCGTAAAATTTTCTATAATCTTCACCCTAAATTTCATACGCCACATTTGGCGTTACTCTGTGTTGCGACATTTTCTCTTATTGCGCTTTTTATTCCCTTAAATCTTGTTGTATCGATGATTAGCTTTGGGGCATTAGTTGCCTTTACTTCCGTCAATGCGTGCGTCATAAAAAGTCATCTACTGACACAGGCAAAAGAAAACTACAATATCAAAGGGTTTCTCTCTTATGGAGTATTACCACTAATTGGAATGTGTCTTACTATTTGGCTATGGATCAATCTTGATATTCATGCCATGACCATAGGACTCATTTGGTTTACGATAGGCATCTCATATCTGCTCTATATTACAAAGTTTTTTAAACAACCTGTCCCCGAAATTGGACATGATGAGATTGATGAAATTATTCGCGCTCGTGAAGAGGATCTGTAAAAATTCCTCTAATGACAAATCTAGGATAGATCACAACTTGAATTTATTACTCAAATGCTTGGAACAAGTTTCCTCATTATCGAGCCCATTAGTTGAAAAGACCTTTTCCATAGATCAGCCTCAAAACAAAAGCCTTTAGATCTTCTAAAGGCTTTTTCTACTCTTCTACTCTCCTAAAGCTGTATTCAGTCATCTAATCATTTCTTAAATTCCCAAGAGATGGATCCAGACTTTTTGTCAGATTAAAATAGATGTTTTTAGCATGACAGATTCATAATGTTATGACGACTCGCCTTTATGTACCGAGCTTTCCGTTTTATTAAAGATTGTCACACCGTAATAATCTAAACCATAAATAGCGACGGCAATAAAAACAATAATGACAATCAGCTTAATAAAACTACTGACGATAAAAGAGAAGAATCTCCCTACAAATCGTAGAGTACTTAATGCTAAAAGAAGTAATACTGCTATCACTACAATTTCCAAAACAGACGTCCTTCTTATAATGATTGAAATCAAGGAATACATTCACTCAACGCGAATGATGAAGGCTAATATTCTAATCTATTTTTGAAAAAACCGATAAAAAGAAGAATACATTACTCTAAATTATCCCCGCTTAAAACCGATAAAATGGCGAAATAGCATCGTCTTTTGCCAAATCAATCGTTTCTACGAAAGCTTGGAGGACAGGACTCACTTCTTCATTTCCTCGATAGATAAATGTTGTGGTAATTTCACTATATTTTGCCGGCAATTCATGGCAATGAATCAATCCCGTTTTTTCATAATGTGCGACCGCTGAATAAGGAACAAATGCAATACCGAGTCCAGAAATAACACTCCCTAAAGTGGTTTCTAAAGTTCCTAGTTCCATATTTTTTGTTAAATCTCGACCGATAGATTTTAACCACTCTTGGAATTTTGCACGATAACCACAACCATCACTAAATGTTAACAAGGGTCTTTCTAAAAGCTCTGATAAATCCTCAACATGACGATCAGCAATAAGTACAAGCTTTTCTTCAAAAACATCGACTTCTGTTAACTCAGGATGACTGGTTAAACGGCTTTTAGTGACAAAAGCGCCATCTAATTTATAATTGAGAACCTTATCTCGTAATTCTGTTGTCACGCCAGTCGCTAATCTTAAGTCTACACTTGAATAGTTTTTATTAAATTTGGACAAAATGAGAGGCAATTTAATCACCGTCTCGACAGAAGCTATCTCTAACTTTCCAACCGGCTGACCACCTGAACGAGCGACTTGCATCATTTTATCCGAGAGCTCAATAATCTTATAAGCAATATCAATTAAAACCTTACCTTCAGGTGTTAATTGCATACCTTGTTTACTTCTAAAAAAAAGGACAACATTTAAATCCTCTTCCAACTTTTGAATTCGTGAGCTCACGTTAGATTGCACATAATTCAAAGCTTTTGCTGCATGGCTGATTGACCCAAGTTCTGCTACTTTTACAAAAATTCGTAAATCACGACCGTTCATTTTTCTCTCCATGATCCATTAAACAATCACCCTTTTCAGGATTTTGCTAATTTGTTAACCCTTAAAGTGGCGCTCATTTTTTAATTGCGAGTTTCTGCATTATATATATCACTAAAAATGATCTCAACCAATATTATTAATCGTTTTACAAGATATACAAAGCAGATTAAAGTAGACAACATCCACAAGAGAAGGATCAGGTACTCTACTTGCTTCTTAATACAGTTGGAAATTTCTCAATTAAAATTATGCATATTCCCACCACCGTAATTCATTAAAATATTAAAAATGGAGTGATATATCATGGCAAGCCGTCAAAATTTACTATATGGCGCGTTATTACTGATTATTGCAAGCGCATCATGGGGCGCAATGTTTCCTGTTGCCGCGGAGATCTTTAAGGTCATCAACCCATTTTACTTCACACTGCTACGATATCTTCCTGTTGCAATACTACTCTCTTTAATTCTCTACTTTAAAGAAGGTGCTAATGCTTTTAAAACTGAAGGTCACACCTTTATGATCTGGTTTTTCGGCTCTATGGGCTTTACGGTCTATAACCTTCTCATTTTTATAGGTCAAGATCAGCTCGGTGATCCAGGAGTATTAATTGCCTCGATTATGGAAGCCTCTGTTCCGATTATCTCGGCAATGGTGATGTGGGCTTATTATCGTGCAAGGCCTAGTAATTTCACTTTAGGAACCATACTGATTGCATTTGTCGGGGTTCTATTTGTCGTCACCAACGGTGATTTTTCAACCATTTTTGGCGGAGGACGTCTTTTCCCACTATTTTTACTCTTCTTGGCGGCATTAGGTTGGGCGCTCTATACCATTGGGGGGTCACGTTTACCGAAATGGTCTGTACTACGTTACTCTACGCTCTCCATTATCTATGGCATGGGAACTACCTTGATCGTGGTCATTGCCGGAACAGTAATGGGAAAAATTGAAGTTCCTACTGTCACCGAAATTATTTCAGTGAAGTATCACCTCCTTTTCATGATTTTATTACCGGGCTTATTTGCACTCTTAGGCTGGAATAAAGGGGTGCAGATCTTAACCCCCATCAATGCGGTACTCTTTATTAACCTCGCCCCCGTTACCACAATCATTATTCGTATGATTCAAGGTCATATCATTCAGCCATTCGAGCTTATTGGGGTTGTCATCGTCTGCAGTATGATTATCGCCAATAACTTACATAATCGTTATTTACATCGTAAGGCGGCAGCTCAAAAGCGCTCGCATCAAAAGATTGTCACAACTAAAAAAGAGGAAACGTTAAACGCCTCCTTAGAGACCTTAGATCCCGCAAGATATTAAAACTTGCACCCTGATCCTCTAAAGATTACATTAAGCCCTCACCCGTTATTAATTAATGAATGAGGGCTTTATGGATCATCCATCAGCACAATATATTCCGATTCTCTATAAACGATATGCAAAAGCTTGGCAAAGAATGCGAGAGCAATCAGAATTTATAGAAAAATCGTGGTTAGATCGTTTTTTAAATCATCTTACTAATAAAGGAACTGTTCTTGATCTAGGTTGCGGTGCCGGACAGCCTATTTCTGCTTATATCATTGAAAAAGGTTTTTCTGTTGTGGGCGTTGATAATGTGAAGCCTTTTATCAAAGCAGCTCAAAAGAAGTTTCCTAATCAAATCTGGCATTTTAAAGATATGAGAGAGTTCTCAGAAACATCTCAATACGATGGCATTATTGCTTGGGACAGTTTTTTCCATCTTCCAAGAGCCGATCAAAAAGAGATGTTTATTAAATTTTCACAGCTAGCAAAATCAGGCGCCCCATTAATGCTGACAACAGGCCATACTAACGGCGAAGCGATCGGTGAATTTAATGGACACGAACTTTATCATGCAAGCTTATCCCCAAGTGAGTATCGCCAATTATTTATCGAACATGGTTTTGGTCTACTCTCTTATGCTCTGGAAGATGAAACTTGTGGTGGGCGCTCAATTTGGTTAGCTGTTAAACGTTAAATGAATATCTGATTCAGACTGAAAATAAAATTTATGCATTATTTTCTGGATGTAAACTGACTAACCTAGCTTCTAAGGCTAAAAACACTGCTGATAATATCTCCGCATCTTGTCCCATCGTTGTTTTAAAATAATGCAAAATTGATTCGGAACTATCTAAACTACCAAGGGCTTGCCCTAAAAGGTAGCCATAATTCCAAGTCAACTTTTCATCTTCTGTTGCAAGCTCTAACTCATCTATCATATTAATGACGACCTGAAGATCTTCAGCAAAAATCATACTATAAAGATCAAAAGCACCAATATTATTTTGAGTTTGTGCCACTCTTTCTCCAATAATGCTTTTAGCTTCTTGATAACAGATCTGTTTGTCCAATTTTTGTCACTCCCTTTTTGAATAGATAGTATTACCACACTATACATTAACGTGTAATTGCAAATTTAGAATTTGTATTATTATTCTTGATTTCAGTTATTTTGCAAAGATAATTTTTCTCAATAAGACCAAGAGAGATCCTCACAAAATGTGAGTCATCAAAAGTATCAGTCAAACATCCGGAAATTAAAGATCGTAAAAAGTTTTTTAATGATTTTTAATGATTTTTAATGATAAAAAAATCCCCCAATAATAAATGGTCATTATTGGGGGATGATCAATACAATCATCAGATATCTCTATCAAAATTGTATTAGTTATTGAAATGATGGTCTATCAAAACGATCTTTTGCTTTATAAAGTTCCCATGCTTCAACGGTACGCCCAGGAAGTTCACAATAACCCGTATCTTGTTTAATGATGTACTTGCCACCAACTTCCTCACAATAAACAATCGCTGGGTTTTGCTGAGCAGCACAGCCTACAACTAAAAAGCCTACTAGCATTGCCATCATCCATTTTATATTTTTCATGATCTGTATCCACTGATAATTAATAACTATTTAAAAATAAAACAAGAGATTAACTCTTAGAGCATACTCTATCGTATTACTAGTAAATAATTGAAATATTTTATATATCATTGCGATTATTGGATACTAATATCGTAAAAATCTCAGGTAAATAGCCTATTTCGATATAAAAATAAATGATACTGTTCAAATACTAATATTCTTACTATGAAGTTGAATCCTAAACGTCTCTGCTTTCAGTAGTTATTGGGCCACATAGCCGCCATCAACCAGTAAGGAAACACCATGAATAAAACTTGCCTTATCGCTTGCTAAAAAAAGAACCGCATTTGCAACTTCCTCTGCCCGGCCCAAGCGCCCAATAGGATGCTGTTTAATGATCTCATCCATGATGCTTTTGGGAACTTTACTTAAAAATGGCGTATCAATATAACCAGGCGAGACGGCATTAATACGAATGCCTTTGGCCGCATAGTCAATCGCTAGAGTTTGTGTTAACAGCTTTACAGCACCCTTTGTTGCGGAATATCCTGATATTCCAGATTTTCCGACCCAACTATGTATTGATCCACAGTTCACTATCACACCTGGCTTAGCATTCTCTAGCCAATATTCTATCGCTAATTTATCCAGCGTAAAAACCGCATTGAGATTAACATCAACACATAACTGCCAAGCTTCAAAAGAGGTTTGATCTGCAGGGCCCGTGTCGCTTGCAACGCCAGCATTAGCAAAAACAATATCTAATCCCCCAAAAATTCTATCTGTAAATTGAATTAATGCTCGATTTTGCGCGATATCCGTCACATTAATCTGAAAAAAAGCAGTCTGATAGCCTTGATGATTAAGCTGATCAGAAAAATTTTGACCTGAATCATCTACATCGGCAATGACAACTTTAGCGCCTTCCTCGCAAAAAGCTTTCGCTGTCGCAGCGCCAATACCACTTGCGCCACCCGTTATAATCACAACTTTATCTTTAAAATTCATGAGGGACTCCTTATAAAGATTCAATAATTTATAAAATAGATCAGGATATTTAGCATAGCAGAGATTTACTTCACCTCTAAAATAATCTCCCTTTATTTAAAACTGCATCAATCCTACATTTCCACCATTAATATGGCACTAACGAGATAGATTGCATAAAGACCAACCCCCAAAAATAGTAGCCCACAAATAAATGAAAAAACTTGCTTAAAACGACCTTTAATAAATCGTTTGGTTAAAATTCCATAAGAAAACAATAGTGTATAATCTAAAACGCACCAAATTATTGTTAAAATCAATAAACTATAAGGAATTGAAAATGACATCTGTAAAATAAACGGTGGAAAAAAAGCGATAAAAAAGATCACATCTTTAGGATTAGAAATCCCTATAGCAAATGCTTGTGAAACAAGCTTAATAGCTAAATAGCCCTCTCGTTCGTGAGAAAAAGAAGCTGTAGTACTCTCATGATCCCCGATTGCTTTCTGCTTTAAAGAGCCTAGAATTTGCATAGTCCCGTAATAAAGTAGGAATGCTCCTCCTAATAAAGTTAAGAGATCTAAAATAATGGGGTTAATAGAATCAGCACTTACAATTAAAAAACCTGCGATTGCAATCAATACTAAAGATGCCAGATTTGCTCCTAAAATTGTTAATAAAGTCCCTTTGATGCCATATTTTAAAGTTGAATTTGCCACAAAAAGATTGACGGGACCAGGCAAAATCAAAAAAGTCGTAACAGATAAAATATAGGTGAATAAAATAGA
>JASLEF010000225.1 GCA_030151245.1 Ignatzschineria sp.
TGAACAGATTCAAAATATTGAATAAACGAATATTAAATCAATCGAGTGAGAGCAATCATCTACTTTCATCAAAATAGAAAAATGCAAAAGCCCTGAAAAATATCAGGGCTTCTTTTTTGGCGCGCCTAAGAGGGATCGAACCTCTGACCTTTGGTTTCGGAAACCAACACTCTATCCAACTGAGCTATAGGCGCCTAGGAGGACAGTATTATATCACTAAAAAATGCTTATGAAAGAGGAGACCTCGAGTTTTATCTATTCTCTTCCCATAAGTGGTTTACTGAAACTATAAAAATCTTTCTCCTCTCCCCAAAAGAGCCACTGTATCCTAACCCCGTAAAGGCGTTAACTACTCATAAGTTCTTCTCTTTCTATATCGATAGTCACCGAGATAAAACATTATATTTATGCAATGGATTGACCAATGCATTTATATAATTTACATTTATAAGGCAAAATAGCGAGGTAATAAGATGAAAGAAGCAACAAAAATTAGAGCTGAGAACTTAAAAGCCTGGATTGATGAGTACTATGGTGGCAAGCAAGCTGCATTTATTCAAAAAACAGGCATGAATCAAGGCGAACTTTCGGCATTGATTAATGGCCGCCGAGTCTTTGGTGAACGAAAAGCAAGATCAATAGAAGAACTTGCCGATATGCCCAACATGTATTTAGAACAGACAGAGCAAGCAGATTTAGTCGCAAATCCCGTCGATATAAAAGGAATGGTTCCTGTTATTTCATGGGTAGCTGCCGGTAACTTTAGTGATGCGGAAGTTGCGGCTGCAGATGATCTCATCAAATGGGTTCCCTGTCCCGCCCCTCATAGCAAAGGGACTTTTGCTTTAACTGTTTCTGGAATCAGTATGCAAAACCCTAATGGCAACCCTTCCTTTGAAGATGGCGATATTATCTTTGTCGATCCTGCAAGAGCACCAGAAAATAAATCCTGTGTGATCGTTTCCCTTGGAAGTGGAAATAGCGCAACCTTTAAACAACTAGTTATAGAGCCTGATGGGCGTAAATATATCATTCCTCTAAACCCTAACTGGGGCGATAAGCCTATTGAAATTGAAGAAGATGCCTCTATAAATGGCGTTGTTATCGGAAAGTGGGTTGATATCTTCTAATCCCACTGCTGTGAAATAAACATTATAAAACAATGTTGATAGAATTCTTTCCTAGAAAAACCTTACACGACAATATATTTATTACCCGCAATCCTTTCATAGTAACCGATCAAACACCGCTAAATAGCGGTGTTTTTTTATCTGTTTCATTCAATATAAATCCTCTTTAGAACTATAAAAAGCGATAAAAATTACAAATATGTATTGCATTAAATATTGCAAATATGTAATATAATTTACATCAAAGAGATATCGCAATCTCTCAATAACCCAGAAAAGTGTCTCACAATAGATCCGCCGAGATACTTAAAAAAGGAGAACATGATGAGAAATTTATTAAAGACCTTCACTTCATTCAATCGTTATCAAGAAAACCGCCGTCTCAAAAATGATTCCCGATTGAATAGCATTCAATCTATCGCCAATGAATATAGCGCAGATACCCCGGAAAAAATCCAAGAAAGAATCTTCTTGGCAGAATCTAAACTCTCTAAAGCCCCTTTTTGGCGCCGCAAGGAGATACAGATTTTTACAGAAGCTCTTTATAGAGCACAAAACTTAATTATCAATAGACAACGCATCTATGAAAAACAGAGCACTATTGCCCACGCGCCTATCGTTCTTCTTAAAAAAAAGGTCGCTTAATTTACGGATAGAGGGTATTTACCCGCTTCGGCGGGTTATTTAGTAGAGTCAATAATAGACCGCGTCCTAGTAAAAAAAATATTTTTAAATTTTTGCATTCATAAATATCATTACAATTGGAGTGTTATTATACATTTTATTATCAGACTGAATGATAATAAAAATAGAACACCATCGATCAACCCTGACATAGGGTGGGACTGAATAATTGTATGAAACAACTCACAACTCTTTTTATTGCTTTTCTAATCCTCAACGCATGTAGTAGTAGACTACACCCCCTCGAAGAACCTGCTATAGTACATGTTCCTCATATTGTAAAAGCAGAAGACTTAACACTTCGAGCTCTTGAGCCAATTTATGATAATGACCCTGAGATCCCTGAAATTCCAGATGATCCCAGTAAGTATTATATCTATTAGCCCTTACAGGATTTCTACATGATCAAGCATATTGTTTTAGTTCGTTTTAAAAAAGAGATTACAACTCAGCAGATTCGCCAAATATTTGAAAAAATCGGTGCTTTAGAACACATTCTTCCTAGTATGAAAAATTTCGACTATGGAAAATATAACGGAGCAATGGAACGACATAAAGGCTTTGATTATGCGTTTTATATGACTTTTACATCGGCTCAACAGCGAGATGAATATCTTATTCACCCAGAGCACGTTAAAGTTGGAAATGAGCTCCGCTCGATGCTAGATACAACTGGCACGGACTCATTCCTTGCCTTTGATTACGATACCGCACTGCTATAATAAGATTTACCAATAACAAAAAGGCCGCAATCAGTCTCTGATAGCGGCCTTTTTTGATTTTATAGACTGATCAATTCAGATCTCAATTAAGGGGTAAAATAGATAGCAGAACCAGGTCCTACAGGAATCCCTAATATAAAAACCCACACACAGAAAACAATGATCCACCCCGTTAAGAAAACCACAGAGTAAGGTACCATCATTGATAAAATTGTCCCGATGCCTGTATCTTTCTTATACTTAATTGCCATTGCGACTACTAACCCAAAATAGCTCATCATCGGGGTAATAATATTCGTTGCTGAATCTCCGATACGATAGGCGGCTTGAATGGTCTCTGGAGCATATCCTGCTAGCATTAACATCGGTACGAAAATCGGCGCAGTCACAGCCCACTGCGCAGAAGCTGAACTCATCATAATATTAATTAAAGCACAAATCAGGATAAATCCAATAAACAGCAACATGCTATTAATTTCAATACTTGTAATGAAGTTTGCACCATGAACAACGAGAATTTGACCTAAATTCGTCCAGCCAAAGAAAGCGATAAACTGCGCTGCAAAGAAGACTATGACTAAATAAAGTCCCATACTACTCATGGAAGCGGCCATTGAGTTAATCACATCTTTATCATTTGTAAATTTCTTCACAATCATTCCATAAACAATTCCTGGGACAGCAAAGAAGATAAAGATAAAAATTACAATAGATCTAAAAAATGGTGAGTTAGCAATAGCCCCAGTATCTTGGTTTCTTAAAATACCATCTGCAGGTACAACCATTAAGGCAACGATAATGGCGAGAACTAAAAAGGAAATGCCTGCCCAAATCAGCCCCTTTTTCTCAAGGGGGGTAACCTCTGCTGACATGATAGCACTCTCATCAGAGTCTAGATCACCCTCGTTATAAGCTCCTAATTGCGGCTCCACAATGCGATCTGTAACATACCATCCTAATAATGTTACAAGAAAAGTACTAAAAGCCATAAAATACCAATTCGCTTCAGCACCCACGATATAACTTGGATCAATAATCCTAGCGGCTTCCTGTGTAATACCTGATAAAAGAGGGTCAACGGTTCCTAATAAAAGGTTCGCAGAATATCCTCCTGAAACCCCGGCAAAAGCAGCCGCGAGCCCCGCTAAAGGATTTCTTCCAATAGAGTGAAATATCACTGCAGCCAACGGAATGAGAACAACATAACCTAATTCTCCGGCCGTATTAGACATCACTCCTGCAAATACTACTGCCGGCGTTGTGAAGCGAAGCGGTGCTTTTAAAACAATCAACCGCATTCCTGCTGAAAAAATCCCCGCGGCATCCGCAATGCCCACTCCCAACATAGCTACGAGTACCGTACCTAAGGGAGTAAATCCAGTAAAATTAGAGACAACATTGGATAAAATCTTGCGAATTCCTTCAGCATCCAATAAGTTTACGACATGAATTACACCATCGGGAGCCCTTCCCGCCGCACCTTCTGGTCTAGGATCAACAACACTTAATCCAAAATAGCTTCCAATAGCAGATCCTACAAGAATCATTCCAATCAGTATCACAAACAACACAACGGGATGCGGCAATGCATTCCCTAGCCACTCTAACGTATTTAGTAGCCTATTCTTTTTCATCTTTACTTCCATAACCTATATGCCCTTTTTAAGATGGTAATCTTTGTTTTCGTATCGTGGATAAGAAGAAAATAATCTTTTTATCAAGTGATCACCTGTGGATTTTATTGATTAAATAAAATCAATATTTACAAAAAGTCTATACATATAACATACGCCCTAGCCTCTCTCAATAAAAATGTATAATATTTTATCGACAAACAGCAAATGAACAGAAGGCAATTATCGCCTCATAAACAAGACAAATAACGAAAAATATAGATCCTAATAAAGAAAAATAGCGGAAAAATGTATCGTGAGTGATATTTGAACTAACATTTATACTTACAATTAAATTTGCACATTTATTTATAAACTTATTTAAGGATTTTTTTAAGCGCTTATTTAGATACTTATTAGGAAATGTATAGAAAAGGTTATGGGGTTTCCCATCAATCATTACTCATCAATCATCAAAATAGAAGGGTTAGCAATGCGTTAAGCATCTTAAAATCATCGCTATTTCTAGCAAGATAATCACCTTCTTATCATTGACTAAATCTCTTCTTTTGATTCTAATGTAAAGAAAGCTATATACTTTATATCAATCTAATTATTTAATAAGACATTAAGACATTATTTTTTATTCTACTTTTTTATCTTTGAGGTATCTCTTGAAACCAATACTCCTTTCAGCTTCTATCCTCATTCTTCTCTCTGGCTGCATGACGCTTGACCAGTTAAAAACAGCAAAGACAGAAACGATCAAACTAACGACAACCTTCGATCCTGAGGTAGCTAAATATGTACTTGAAAATGGCTCTGCGGTGATTGACGGCAGTGCAAGCATTACCGACCCTAATGGTGAAACGATTAGTTGCGCCGGAAATAATGTTTTCTTAGTGCCGGTCACCGATTATTCAACAGAACGCTACCAGCACCTCTTTGGGAAAAATGATAATGGATTCTCTAGTGATGATGTTATCTTTCATGTACGCTTTAAACCTGACAACCCCGAATTTAGAGATTATATGAAAGTCAGTACTTGCAACTACATAGGAGAGTTTACTTTCGATAATGTTGCAGATGGTGATTACTACCTTGGTACCAATATTATTTCTGAAGTGGAAGGATACAATACTATTGAAGGCGGGGCTTTGGCGAAAAAAATCTCTATTCAAAATGGTAAAAACCTTCATATTAAATTACGCTAATGGTTCTATGAGCGATCTCTAATGCCATCCATCATAAGAGGAGAGCCTTTCTCCTCTTTAATGACGGTAAGTCTATTTTTTAATTCCTCTTCAATTTTACTGGCAGCAACTCTCTAATTTCCTTCAGACCCCATTTTAAATACCATGACACTTTTCTTGCAAGCTTTCGCCCAACAGTTTTATGCTCTTCTACCCTTTTTTATTCTTATAGCAGTTGGCTATGCTTTAGTACGTGTATTTAAATGGTCCAATCATTTCACCGAAGGATTAACAAAATTTTTATTTAACTTAGCTATTCCTGTCATGCTATTTGGCGTCATGAGCCGATTCCATACACAAAAAGAGATGGATCCCATGTTAGTACTGGCGTATTTTGGCGCCTCTTTCGTACTATTTTTAATAGAAAAAATTTACGCTAAATACATTTTAAAACTCAATTCTCAAGAAGGATCTGTTTTTGGTATTGGGGGGATATTCTCAAATAATGTGATGATTGGCATCCCGTTGATTATGCTCTTTATGGGCGATGAAGCCATTGCGGTTTCAGCTCTCATTATCTCTTTTAATGCCTTGCTACTCTGGAGTCTAGTCTCTTTTGCCATCGAATGGGCGGAACATGGATCCTTATCACTAAAAGGATTTATTATGACTTTTCGAGGAGTTCTAAAAAACCCTATCGTTATCGGTATTATGCTAGGGCTTATAGTCAGCTTTTTCAGAATTCCGATGCCAAACTTTGCCACTTCTACCATCAATATGTTTTCTAATATGGTTGCCCCCCTCTCGCTTTTAACCTTAGGAATGGGGCTTGCTAAATATCGCTTAGGCTCAAATCTAAAAGTTAGTCTTAATATTACCTTTTTTAAACTTATCATCCACCCTCTAATTATCTGGCTAGCAGCTATTTTATTAGGATTACCTGCCTTTGAAACAAAGGCCATTGTAATCTTAGGATCGATAGCTACAGGGATGAATGTTTATCTTATGGCACTTAAATTTAAAGTTATTGAAGATGCGACTGCTTCTAGCATCATTCTCACAACAGTTTTATCTGCAATTACAACACCCATTATTGTCGTCTTACTCTAGCCCTCTATCAGTATCATGATGCGTTATAGAGTTACCGCTCAATCAATATACTTTATTTTTATATATATTCCGGTATATTTTAATCTTAAAATGAGAGACTATTTGTTATGATAGCTTCTTAATATCCTATTACGTGAAGGCTTCCTAGAGTGAATTATTAATATGAAAAAATTACTTTTATCAGCAACATTTCTGCTCACATCGTTCAGCTTTGGATCAGAAAATATTGGCATCACAGCTCAAGAAACCTATGATTTAAAATCAGCCAACGAAGTACCTGTTCTATTTATTGATGTCCGTGATCCTGTAGAGATTATGTTTATCGGAAGCACTGATATGACAGATCTTAATATTCCCTTCTTAACCGTTGATAGGAATCTATGGAATGAAGAAAAAGGCGTTTTTCAGCTCCTCAAAAATAACGATTTTACATCACAAGTCGAAGCAGCTTTATCCGCTAGAGATCTAGACAAAGATACAATGATTATCACCATGTGCCGTTCAGGAAGTGAAAGAGGAAAACCTAGTGCAGATGCTCTACGTGAAGCAGGTTTTACGAATGCTCACTACGTCATTAATGGCTTCCAGGGCGATGTCATAAAAGAAGGAGAACAGAAAGGCTTCCGTCTTCAAAATGGTTGGCAAAATAGCAACCTTCCTTGGAGCCCTAAAATGAATGGCGATAAAATTTATCGCACGGATAAAGCAGAAAAATAATCATTTTTCAATCCTAATATTAAAGAGATCCCTATAAGAGATCTCTTTTTTATCACTAATTAAATTAAAATTTATCCTTTCTTATTACCATACATAGCTATACTGTTGCCGCACATCGACTTTGAGAGAAGATCGACAGTGAGATCGGCAATCACAAGATCCGACTAAACTTCGGTATTATTTTCAACTCTACTAAGATAAGTGTCAGCATTCTCTCCGACTATGCCAAGATCAATTCTTATCACAGCTAATCCATCGCCGGAGCGAATATTTCGGTTTTATTACGCCTGCATGCCGGCAGATTAACCACTTCGATATCTCGCAATAATTTTTTAACGCCTTTATTACCGGACTCCGGCATAAGCACATCGTCTCTTCGTTGCCGGCGTAAACACATCAGCCCCATTGCCCCGCATCGGCTTTGAGAGAAGATCAATAGTGAGGTCGGCAATCACCAGATCTGACTAAGTGCCGGTATTATCTTCGAGTACATCAAGATAAATTCAGGCATTCTCTTCGACTAAATCAAGATACATCAGCCCCCATTGCCGCTCATCGGCTTTGAAAGAAGATCAATAGTGAGATCGGCAACCACGAGATCTAGCTAAATTCCGGCTTAAATCGATATCAATTCCGGCATAATCTACGACTATGCCAAGATCAATTCTT
>JASLEF010000243.1 GCA_030151245.1 Ignatzschineria sp.
TATTGTTTACCGCCCGTTCTAATTACTGCATACATAATTGCTGAATGCTCCGCATAAATTAATTTACATAAAATATTCGATCAAACCAGCCATTTGAGAGGGGACTACAAAACGGTCGGGTTTAAGAGGGGTAATATTAAAGCCTATCTAAAAAATAGTCAAGTATTCTAGATGGTAAATATGTGAAAAACCCCATCAGGAGATTATAGCGCAAATGATTCACTTTAGTGAGAAAGTTTATTAGAAAATAAGATGGAGTTCCCTGTTTGTTAGGATACTTACTAAGATTTATAAGGCTTGATCATATATAAGGTATTGTGAATAGTGTGCGAATATTTAATTTTAGAGAGGTTCGTACTCTACGAATAATTTTATATAGGAGTTCTTAGAATGATATTAGTTCAAATAAATTTTGATTTTCCAGTTGAGATGATGGGGAGTGCTTTGACAGAAGGGGCGAAAGAGCTTGCTGCCTCCATTAATTTAGAGGCGGGATTTATCTCAAAAATATGGATAGAGAATCAAAGTAGTGAAGAGAGTGGTGGGATATATCTATTTGAGGATCAAGGTAGTGCTGAGCGCTATGTGGAGATGCATACCAAAAGAGTAGAAGCTATGGGGGCGAAAAATATTACCGTGAAATATTTTCAGGTGAATAAGCCTTTGAGTGAAATTAATAGGTTTTCTTTCAATGATCGTTGAGGTGATATGACTTTAGAGCGAGGAAGTTCATTGATCGAGGCCCTATTGTTAATAGGGCTTTTTTTGTTATTTGTTGTGATGGTAAATCACGCTATTACAGGTTACTGGAGGGGGCTTCAAAAAGCTGAAGGTATCAGCACAACTCTTTTAAATCAAGAGAATGAACGGGTGCAGTATCGCATAGAGAGGGGGGAGATTAAACGTGAAGGGCGTAATGAGTGAGTGCTATAAAAAGGAGGAGGGAGCGGGGGTTTTAGGGATGTTTGTCGGATTAGGTTTGTCATCTTTAGTGTTAATGATGCTCGTTATTGTGATACGTGAGTTGAATGTTCATAGCGCAGAGTTAAAGGGGAATGTGCAGGTCTTGGAGTCTTTGGCGGCTGCAGAGGACTTTTTACGAAAAGAGTTTCAATCATTACAGTTTGTTCCTTATTGTACGGGGATGTTGCCTCCTTATCATCGCGTGCGGCTAGGATCTGGGATGGCGGATGAGTATCGGGATTATCTTCAGGAGTCTTTTCGGGTTTTAATGCCGAGAGATGGAAGTAAGGCGGAGATTGTAGATTTGCGAGCGTTGAGAGGTAGTGGTGGAGCAACTTATATGCCTCCTCCTAGGAAAAATTTGACGGGTATTTTGCTGGGGTCTGAGGTATTGCAGGTTGTAGGATTATTGCCAACTGCATTGAGTTTTCAGGAAGGGATCATTTCGGGGTATTTAACCTCGGAGTTAGTTGGGGTAAGGCGGCTGGTTTTTTATGTTACGGATTGTCAGGAGGGTATGGTACTTGAGGGAAGTCGAGTGCGTGATGCTTTTGTTGTGAGTGAGCAAGATAGTGAGGTGTTAAAGCGCTCTTTTAATCAGTCGCGTTTACATGTCTATGTTGTGCGAGAGTATTTAATTTACTTGAGAGTGGAGAATCAGGAGCCTTATCTTGTGATTGACTTTTTAGATGGTCAGGCATTTTTGAGAATTCCGCATATTGTTGATTTAAGTATAGTGGCAAAAGGGGAGGGGGTTTTATCTATCGGTCTTCTTGCGGCACTAAAATCTTATGGAGGGAGATATTATCAATCATATGAAGGCGAAAGATCTTTTCGTCAGCTTAAGAATGCTGGGGTTGTGCATTATCGAGATATTTGGATAGGGTTAGAACGATGATCGTTGGTCGTGAGGGAGGGCATATTTTGTTGGGCTTGATGGTCGTAATAGTTGTGACGGTCTCCTTATTATTATCGATTCAGGGAGTTGTTAGTCGTTACATACATCAAGAAAGAAGGGCGTTGGCTTTTTTTAAGGAAGATGTTGCTTATGTTGAAGTAATTTTAGAGGCGGCTAAAGGGGTGGGTGGTCGTATTGAAAAACGAGTTTTGGATATCAATGCGGGGTGTCGGTTGTTTGGTCGCGAAGATCTCTATTTAAATAAAGAGAGTGGGATGTATGAAGTAAGGTTATCAGAAGGATGTCGGAAGGGGATGGAGAGGGAGTTGGTGGGGTTGTATTATATAGATAGTGGAATCAAGGATAGTAGGTTGCAGTATGCTTATGATGTTAGAGAGATCATGAGGTCGCCTTTGCTTAGAATGATGGGTGGGGAAATTAAGGCGTTTGACGGAGGGTATCAGATCATTATTGAAGATTCGGGGCAACGATATCGATATGAGGTGAGTGGGCATTCAAGCGGTAGTGAGCCTTTTTTACTGCAGAGTGCTACTTCGGAAGGTTTTTATTTGGTATTTAATGGGGGGCTTTGGTTGTTGCCAAGAGATGCTAGGATTCCTGTCAAGTATATTGGAGGATTTGATCAAGAAATTATGAAAACGCAGATAATTTCAGATTTAGTGAGTTTGGAAGGGGTTTATCTTTTGAAAAAATTATCACTCGATTTTGCTCAGAAAGTTTCTCTAGTAATAGAGTTTTATCCGAGAGGGGAGAGTGGTCTATTCTTTGGTGAGGGAAGGGAGTTGTTTCGAAAGAATTTAGGAGTTGTGGATTTTCAAATATTGTTGGTAGATGATTTAAAGGTGCTTCTTCAGTTAACTTATGCTGATAGAGTGCAGTTACTTTCCGTTGCGTGGAGTGGAGAGACGGTTTGGGGTGGTCAATATTTGTGGCAGAAACGTCCGGTGGTTGATTGTCCATTGCAGAGTGAGATGTTTGAGCCTGTAGCAGGTTGGGTGTTAGGCTGTCAGAGGAAGGAGGGGATCTTAAAGAGCGTTGAGTATTAGAGGATGAGTTAAATTGTGAGAGTGAAGATTTGAATGGTAAGTGATAGGTAAAGGGTGAAAGATATGAGTGAGCAAGATAGTGTGAGTCAAAAAGCCTTTTTTGAAACATTACAGGTTAAGCGTTATCAGGGTGGTATTTGGCAAGAGGTGCAAGATAGTGTTTTGGTGGAAGTGCCTGTTGCATTAATTTATAACGGTTATCCGCATGTGGTGGTGATGTGTACGCCGCATGATCTCATAGATTTTGTTTATGGCTTTTCCGTCACAGAGGGAATTATAAAGTCATTGAAAGATATTCGTTCTATGAACTTAATTCCGGCTACTCAAGGGGTAGAGGTGAATATTGAGGTTGATTCATTGTGTGTTGCTCGTATTGAGGGGCGTAAGAGGCAAATGAGTGCTAGAACCGGCTGTGGTATTTGTGGCATTGACTCGCTGTCAGATGTTGTTCGGGAACAAAAACGAATAGATTTTGATTTTGTGATGGATGAGGGGGCTATTGATAAGGCGTTAGAAAG
>JASLEF010000061.1 GCA_030151245.1 Ignatzschineria sp.
GGCAGTTTAGAAGCAATCGATAATTGACCGATCATTTCAGATAATGGATCGATTAATGCATCAATCTTCTTCTCTAAAATCGGACAGCGATGCATATCGACGATATAAGGCGTTAAGCGCTCTCTAAACCCTACAAGTACGCGTTCTTTTGCCGGCACATGTTTCACACCTAAACGCGCTTTAAAGCGGTAATGCTGAGAATCACCACGAAGATTCGGCAGATGTTGATACTCTGTTAATCCTGCTTGGCGGGCAAGATTGGTTTTCAGCTGTTCTGATTTAAAATCAATCTGACGATCTGCATCTAAATGCTGTAAACGGCAACCACCACAAACACCGTAAACATCACAAAATGGTGCTACTCGATCAGGAGATGCCACAAGCACTTCCGTCGCTTGCGCCTCATCATACTCTTTTTTAACCTTCGTGTAATTTGCAACAACTTCCTCGTTAGGAAGGGCGCCATCTACGAAAATCACTTTCTCTTCAACCTTCGCAACTCCGCGACCATCATGCGCTAAATCACGAATCATTACTGTAATAGGTTCAGATGGAACGCGATTGCGTCTTCCTCTTCCTCGTCTAGGTCCTCTGCTCACAACTACCTCATATATACTATTTTTTTGCAATATAGAAGTTTATCACATCCCTTGAAAAACAAGAAAAGTCCGACCGGTTCTTTTTGCAAAACAGATGCTTATTTAACCTTTATCACCTCTAACGGGATAATAATATTTATTCATCAAGATATTACGTTAAAATAATAGATCATCCATTTTTACTTTTATGATTCAAAGCGCAAACTATGACCACATCACCAGAGAATCTTTTCTTTCCTTGCACAAGCTGCGGCGCCTGCTGTAAATATCTACATCTTGCCGAAGAGTTGCAAGAGTTTGATCGTGGCGATGGAGTATGTATCCACTTAGATGAAGTCACTAATCGTTGCGGCATTTATGAAAATCGCCCGGATATCTGTAACATTCAAACACAATATCAACGTCATTATCGTGATACCCCATGGAGTGAATTTGTCGCTGAAAACCTACAAATCTGTGAAGCCCTTCAGCTAGATCAACAAGCAAAAACACGATTTGCAGAAAGTAACGCAAAGATCGAACGCCAAACACAAAAGGGATAATTTATCGGACTTATCAAGATTCAACCATTGCCGGAGCCAATATCCCGTATCTTTGTTATTTGCATGCTGGCAAGAGAATCAGCATCGATTTCATTTAGACATTTAAATTATAATAAATAAAGAAAACCCATCTAAGCATTAGATCGATTACTCTCCTTCATCTCTGAAAACGTCATTCTCCCTGTTGCCGTGGTTCAGCTATAAAAGGAGCTCAGACGTTACACCGGCAACCGTAAAATCCCTCTAACTCCACTTCCTTTTCGGATACAATCAATCGTACTTATTAGGGTTCAGCCATCGCCGGAGTCAATATCCCGTATCTCTGTTATATGCATGCCGGCATATTCCTGCATTTCGGTGCTACTTGATAGTAAAATTGGCTCAAAAGAAGCTAACTCAAATGCCGGGGCATCAGCTATGAGAAGCAAGGAATGAGTTCTATCCGGCATCTTGCAAGTCTGTTTAAGACACTCTTTTATCAATTAATGCGAAGCTGAGGTGAATATTCGTGTTCTTTCTAAAACCCCGCCCCTAACTTTTCTCCAGACAAAAGAAAAACCCTTAGTCCGTTTGAACTAAGGGTTCTCTAGATGAAGCCCTGGGGGTGACCTACTCTCACATGGGATCTCCCACACTACCATCGGCGCTACTACGTTTCACTTCTGAGTTCGGGATGGGATCAGGTGGTACCATAGTGCTATTTTTCAAGCAAAGCTGGTTTATCCAGAAGTCATTCATTTGAAACCTCCCCCACTCATCTATAAGCTCATTGAATTTGTGCCGTTTTGTAACAAAAAATATCTCTTTGTATATATTTTATAAAAAACTCCAAGAAAAGAAACAAGACAATCATATTTCATCTAATCTCTTAATACTCTATTCTTACCTTTGTCCTAATAGTAAAACTGCCCGGCGTAAGTTTTTTATTCCCATCTTGCTTAATAATAGCTCTATATCCAAGCATCAAAATATTTTCGGCCTTTCTAAGCTCAAAAGGTCTTGGCTGAGAAAAAGTAACGGCTCTTCCATTTTCTTCAATGCCAAATAAAAGCCCATTATTTAAAGCAACATCCTGCCCATTAGCTATCACTCCCCCACCATTACTGACACTTTCTAACGTAAATGTTAACTTTCCAGGAATGGCATCATCACAATATTCTATAGCTTTATCTCTCGACACCTTATCCCGTAATATATTAATTTTAAAATCTCTGATCAAACGACGATTACTAGCAACTTGATCTTGAGAGATGCTATTAAAATTAATTTCTTCTGGCGTATATACTTTTAGCCCAGCAGGAATACACTCAGGTTCATACCCTGGTGGGGGGGGCTCCCACCCCTCAGGAGGACCAACCTCCGGTGACCCAAAGTATCCATAGACAACATATGAATATAAGGACATATTAATGCTCCCACCACTAATTCTCACTAGTGGCTGACGCACACTTCTTATAAATCCAGGAGGTCTTAAGTTAGAAGGAGGATTATTTGATTGTTGGGTAATACTTATTCGAAGCCTCCTCTGAGCTGGGATATTGCTAACAGAAATTATATTACCTCCTCCACTGGCCTCTTTTAATAAAATCATACCAGACCCTCGGTGAGCATTATCCAATGTGACACTGACAGTATAACTTCCATTTCCTCCTAAGTATTGATCATTATAATAATAGAGATTATGTATTGCATAAGAGTCTTTATGAAGCGGGTTTGCATTCTCTACCGCTATATTAATATTTGAGCGACGCCGGCAATCTATATCTAACGAATTGGTATGATTCCTAGTAACTCCTGCATTAATCAATAACCAGTTAGATGCAAACATATCTGCCTCCCCCGTATTGGGTAGTGGCGGCCGCCCAAACTGATCAGGAGAAAACTTACAAGTAGCTTCACTCTCCACCCCAGAAAATAATAAAAAACCCATAAGTACTAACAATGCTTGTTTGTACTTTACTTGAGAATAGCATTGTTGTAATTTTCTCATAATATTCTGTCCTTTTATTTTGCTGGATTTAATTGGCAAGGAGTGTTGCTCCCATCACATGAATATTCTCGTAGAGTTTTTTTTCCAATATCTGTCGTATACAAAATTGTAAACTTCTTTCCGAGTGCTACAGCCATATTCTCTGTGCTATAAGGCTTCACCAACAATTCTTCAGTAGTCGTCAATTTACTGGCGTCCTTCTCTCCCCATCCAGAAACATAACCTCCAATAGATAGATAATAAGGCGTAGGATTTTCAATGATTAATTGCTGATTATTTTGCTTAATTATCGCATCATTAATCCAACCATTGTCCCGCTGATAAGTTTGCAATCCTACTGGTCGATAAAAAAGCTTAATATGATACTGAAAAAACATTTGAACCATCGCCTCTGCATCAACATCTGTTTTGGGTGGTACTCCCAATAAATTAAAATAAAATAGCGTCTCTCGATCTTTTGCTAAAGAGGATTCATCACCAATACTTGAAATTCTAACCTGATGAGATCCTTTCGCCTCTATCCGTTGCAGAAATGGTAAGGCAACAATTGGGAAATCGACTCTATTGTCTAATTCGTCTTCTATCCAAATCTGGGCTAAATAAGGTTTTACGGTATCATGATTACGTATCACCACTGATTTTGAAGTTGCTTTACTTCGATCAAATACTATTCGCTGCGCATCTACAGATACGTGTGCTAATGCGATGCTTAGAAGATAAATAGTCGTGATGGCAAACATTCTTAGTACCATAAAGTCCCCCCCTTTTTAGTAGATCCCTCTAATGCTATATTTATAACGATTTTTCCAACTCAAATACCATATTGACTCTTATCTCTGGTAAAAAAGTATCATAGTAATAATGAGAGATATAACCCGCCCGTTGCGCTTCACTCAAGTCAGAGAATGGTATAAATTCTTGTTCTCTCTGATCATGTAAATACACAATGTGATAACCATAATTTGTCACAATTATTTGAGGGAGAATATCACCAACCTGCAATGATGCCACCGCCACAAAACGAGGTTGCTCTCTTAAATTAACCCAACCAATATCTTTTACCAGCTCTCTTCTAGCCTCATCCTTTCTAGCTTCTGCCAATAGCTCCAAAAAACTTTTCTGCCCACTGTTAATCTGCTCAAAAACTTTTAAAGCCTCATCTTGAGCATTAAAAGCGATCTGATAAAGCTCATATTCTTGCGCTTCCGGACTGTTTTTATCTGCCAAATAATATTCCTCGATCTTCTTTAGTAATGCTGGGTTATTATGGACCTGATCACGATAATATTCTTCCGCTAACATCAAAAGCTCTATATATTTCACTCGATCTCTAAATACTTTTTTTTGATCCAACCCAGCAGATTTCGCTGCTTCTGCTAATTGTAAATATGATCCGTAATCCGTGACTAACTGCCGTGCGACGGCTTCATGCACCACACTATCGATCTCAAACTGCTGAGTTAAGGCAACAAAGCTCTGTAACGAATCTTTAGTAATCTCAATATCATCAATATAAGCAACTACTTCTGGAAAAATGTACTCATCTTCACCTCGAAGCTCAGGTGCAACATCACCTACTAACATTGATGCCCATACAAAATTCAGGGGAGATGCCATAATCCAAAAAAAACTAAAATAACGTAATATTTTTCTTATTACATACACCATGTACGCCCTCATTCGTTTTATATAAAGTGATGACTTCAAGACCCAATGTTTAATTGTAAATATCTCAACAGTAGTTTTACAATGAGTCATTAATCCATTAACTGACAACTACTACCTGAACATTGGTATTTAAGCTTTACACTTCCACCATGATCCCCCATGAAGTAAAGCGTAAAATTATTACCCATATTCATATTAAATTTCTCAGTAGCAAATGGCTTAATTACTCGATCCCCACCTTTGAGCTTTCCATTACTACTATTGGAGTAGCCCATAAATACCATATGATAAGGTGTCGGATTTTTAAACGAAATACCATTACCTGACTTCTCAATGATCGCTTCATATAACCAGCCATCTGGACGATTATATTTCGGTAAACCTTTAGGTCTGTAAAACAACTTTAAATCGGAAGTAATAACGATCACCATCTCATTATTACCCTCATTACTTTTCGGTGGCATCCCCAACACTTTAAAAGAGAACAAGGATTCTTGATCCTGCTTTAGATTATTTTGGTTACCGATTAAAGAAACTCGAATTTGCTTCTCTTGTCTTCCTTCTAAACGTTGAAGTGCTGGTTGCGCGACTAAAGGCGTAATCATTTTTACCCCATTCTCATCCTCGATCCAAGCTTGCGCTAAGTAAGGATGACGCGCATGACTATTTGAAACGACTATCGATTGCGAATCACCTTTTGATGCATCCAAAATAATGCGCGTCTTATCAAAGTTTAACTGTCCAAAAGCCACATTTAATAAAGAGAACGATAAAATCATCCATTTTTTCATAGTTTTTTTATTCCATATAACAAGTAAGATTTTGTACTTCATTCGCATCAAAGGAAGCACTAATTTGAATTACACACTGTTGATTCCCTCCCCATGACACAATAAATTTAGCGCGTCGATTTAATCCAGTGAGATAAGTTAAGCCCTCTTGGGATACTAATCCTACCTCTAGATCCT
Source organism: Ignatzschineria sp. (assembly GCA_030151245.1). Lineage (GTDB taxonomy): Bacteria > Pseudomonadota > Gammaproteobacteria > Cardiobacteriales > Wohlfahrtiimonadaceae > Ignatzschineria. Next base: position 5,768 of record JASLEF010000061.1, read on the forward strand.
CACCGTTTTCTCGCAATATTCTCGCCCCAAAGGGTGGGTGAGAACCATCTTCTAGAGTAATTACAGCCACCGCTTTTTTTCCTGAAATAGCATTTAAATTACGATAAGCAATAGCTCCTTTACTCACAGCAAGATCTATCACACTATCTTGAATCTCAACATCTTCGGGCAAATTATCGTTATCAACGCGATATTGCATGTTGTAATAACTCGATAAATCACTCACACCAATCAATCCAAAATAATTCGAAACCTGATCACGATTATTCATCAACTGAACCCCAGAAACATCAGTGTCAACAATCAACCGTGATTCATCATTGTACACTTGCTTATGTGCGACAGCTCCCTTTGAGGTCACTGTGATTGAACCATCCACCTCAGCCGAGAAGTAACGCATATCTCTTGCTTCTCGCCCCGATAGCCTGAAACTTCCATATTGACTGTTCCTTAATACAGAACCCGTTATCCCATAATCAGATTGATTTGATTGGCGAGAATGAGTTTCGACACCCACTTGATAACTTCCCCACTCCTTACTCTTGAAATAAGTGACATTTTGATCAATGCTTTTATCAATGTCAGCATATGTCATGTTGTAACGCACCGATGCCGTTTTCTCCTCTAAAGGAATGCTCAAAAATATCGATACAGCATTCTCTTTAACCCCAGCAAATTGTGTCCGCCTCATCACTGATACATACAATTGGGAATCCCTTAACCAACCTGAGCCAATACGCTTACTGTATCCGATATTAATATTAGAGCTATTCTCTCGATTCCAATAACTTCCTCGTTCATAGTTCAATGAAATACTACTATTATCATTCACGAACTGATGACTTATCGTTGCCATTAAGCGATTTTTTTCCCGATCAACGTTATTATATCCCGATTTCAAATTGATATAGTTATCAAGCGTTAGATACTCTCTTGTAGAAAATCGATAGCCCACAAGATTAAGGTTTAAATGATCATTCAACTTCTTCGCATAATTAAAGCGGTAAGCGACTCCTTTCATATCATGCGGCTCATTTTCACCATTAAACTTCGCTGATGAACGCGTTATGTCACCTGAAAAAGCTCCCATTACGCCTAAATCAACTCCAACCCCGAGATTTATAGCATGATAATCATTAGAAATTGTCGCAATCCCTCCATAAATAGAGACTTTATTGGTTAAACCATACGAAAATTCAGAAGCTGAAAAGGAAGAGGTTATCCTCTCTTTTTCGTTATAACCTCGACGCTTCTTGGGAGATAATTTTCCCGCATTAAGGTAGTAACGAACATCACCTTTTCTTGTTAAAAAAGGAACTTGTGAGATTTCTGTCTCATAAGTTCTGACAGAACCATCACTCTCTTCAATCTTTACTTCAACAAGACCATTTAAGTTAGAGGGCAAGTCCGAAATTTCAAATTGTCCTGCGGGTGCTTGTATCGCTCTGATAACTCTTGAACCTTGTGAGATAGTAATCTTGGCATCAGTAAATACCGTTCCCGTAATTTGTGGTGCATATCCTCTCATAAATGAAGGCATCATATTCTCGTCTGTTGATAAGCTTACACCTTTGAATCTTACATTCGTAAAAGTATTACTAGTTGAATATAACTCACCAAAATGTAATCTTGCAGACCAACTTGGCACATCTACATATCCATATACCTGATCCCACTGAAAGTTGCTATAAGTTTGACCGGCATTGGTAGCACGAGAATATTGATAATTTCCACGAATTCTCAATGCCCCAATATTTACCCCCGCAGTACCATAAGAAAAAAGATCTTTAGAAGCACTAAAGCCTTTATATTTACTATAGTTTTGCAAGATGGAATAATCTAATACCAATCCTGAAACCCCATTATCTCGTTGTGCGGGTGCTACCCACTGAGCATCGTAACGATCCAAATAAATATGTGGGAGCGTTAACTTTAAGTCGTTTGTGAGACCATTAAAGTCTATCGTAATACTTGAATCTATCTCCGAAAATCCATAACAAGCTTCACTATCCTCCGAAAAAAACAAAGACTTATCGCTCATATAACGTTTTTTGATAGGAAGCTGTTCTAATACTTCTTTCGAAAAACACAGCTCTTCACCACCCTCACTTTGAAAAAACCGAATATCTGCATTTCTTAAAATCAAATCGTTATTAATAAAAACTTGAGATTTATATTCACCGTTATTTACCGGACTCTCACCAGAAAATGCACTTAAATCCACAGAGCCAAATCCTAATGCTTCTAGCGCTTTTTCATCAAACTCATAAGAATAACTCACATTGAAAGCAATGAGTAAAAATCCTAATCTCATGATATTATGTCGCGCATTTAATCGGTTCATCTTTTACTCTCTTTTACGACTCTCAGGACTCACTTTATAGTGGGTATTCTATAAAACCTTATAGAATACCCTTACGACTCACTTATATAATCAATAGATATCCTATTGATCCCTATTATTTATAATCACTTTTAAAAGTTATTTATAAGTTGCTGTAAATCCTACGATACCTTCAACTGATCCTGGTTTTACTGCATCTGAAAGAGCTTCCATTTGCCCCTGAACAACAACCGTAATGTTACCACCACCATCACCAACAAGAATATCATCTAAAACTGTTCCGGCAGGCGTAATTGCAGTCCCACCTGAATAAAGTGCAATACCGACATCTTCCGCAGAACCTTGATTACGGAATAAAGTAGCTTTACCTGCCGCCGCTGGTGCTGAGTCGACTTTAATTGAGATAATTGATTCTTCTGAACTTTCGAATCCACAATCACGGAATCTAATCACTGTACTTTGACGAGTACTTTGATCACCAGCCTCTGCTAATGTACGCGTAGAAATGGACCCTAAGTTAATTGGCTCCACGGCATCCATTGAACACGAAGCATTGGTCACTTCACCTGTAAATTTGATCTCACCAACACTAGAACCTGCTGCGAATGCTGTCGTTGTTCCCATAATTGCTGCTAAAGCTGTAGCTACTAAAATCTTTTTCATAGATATTCATCCTTACAATAATAATTATCATTAATAAATATTTCTAGCATAATGCACGCAGTTAATATCACGATCAACATCATGCATCTCTTAATTTTATTGCTAGTGATTAAACTATACAGGCAAATTTGTAAATAAATTTTCAGTATTGTAAACACGAGAAATAAATGCAAATATTCTATATTTGATAATGTTTATAAGCAAGAAATAAGAAAATCAAAAAACTATTGAAAAAACAAATTATAAAAACATCAAATGCAAAGATAAATGAGAATAAATATATTCACCAATAGAATTGTATTTACAAAAAACAAATTATAAATATCTCTAGGTCAAGTATTTGAAATAAACTATAAGCCACTGTAAAAATTAAAAATCAAAAACAATACAAACTCTCTATTTTACTACCCAAAAAATTACTAAATGAGCAACTTTACTTGAAGGTAAAACCTCTACTCCTAAATTAAATATCAATGAAAATTTCATCTAAGAAATATTTCCCCTTTTTTATTTCACCTTAAAAAGGGGGGGCTAATGGCATTATTCTCCTCAACATTTTAAAAAATCTAATACCACTTTCAAAACATTTATAAGAGGGGCTAAACCTGATAAGTCCTCTCAAATACTCTAGATCTTAATTAAAGATTCTGATGTAAAATGATTATCCATCGATAATACACATATTAAAGCGCATCAAAGTAGTACTAGGGAGCTGAATCTGAACCTTAAGCCATTGCCTCCACCTGACGGCAATAAGCCCGAATATCCATCTTAATGTGGATATTCATGAGTATTCTCTCGATTTTATGATTAGCGATAGAGTCCAAAATAGTACCTGATTTTATCCAAAAAATTGATCTCAATGAAACGCTACTACAGAATACTAATCGAGAAGATATATCTAAAAAAATGAGTGGATTTCTATCTCAAAAAAAGTACATTCTAATACTCAAGACTAGTGAATCTGCCCGTTTAGTAATACGAATATGGACTCTTATTTATAACACTTAGTATATTTTTAAGTATAAGGATTAGTTGCGTTGTTTACAGCATTAGAAGTAAATACTGTTACTAATACTCACCCAAAAACAACAAAATTAATACCATTTCATCGTGAAAAATATGACCATTGCATTACCATGAAAAGCTTACCGTCACTTATTTAACGGGATGCTCTATGGTGAGTCGACCGACTCATTTATAAAAAGTTTTAAAACAAGATCGGATGAATTTATTTATAGGAATTGATGATTTCTCAAAAGAATTTTATGTCGGGATTTATCCTAATAAATCCTATTTAATGCTGCCGCCTTTCTTCGTTGGGATCTTCTAGAACAGTCACCTTTTACTATGGAATATCTCTATCACATAAAATTACCAAAAAAACACGAATCCAGCTTATCCCAAAACAAACGTAAAAATAGAAAAAATCCTCCGAACATTAATGAAATAGTGGCATAATCGAAAAAAATTGTGAGTTTTATGGGAGAAGAGAGAACTTCAACGATTACAATATAGTAAAGGCTGATAAGGGTATTAATGGATTAACGCCTTATGAGGTTTTAGAAAATTATTTTAATCACAAAATATAAACAATCAGCTAATTTATAACAGATCAAGAGCCACGACTAAATAGGAAATACCTCTTGATTTCGCAAGCTGATACAGCATTGTACTTTCCCTTAACTAAAGACCTTTTCTGAAGCGTGTATATGCCCAGAGCAATGATAGCGAAGTTTAGTATCTTCATGAGGGCATGATTAACCACTTCGATATCTCTCAATAATTTTTTAACGCCTTTATTGCCGGACTACGGCATAAGCACATCGTCTCTTCGTTGCCGGCATAAACGCATCAGCCCTCATTGCCGCACATCGGCTTTGAAAGAAGATCAACGGTGAGATCGGCAATCACAAGATCCAACTAAGTGCCGGCATGATCTTCGAGTACATCCAGATAAATTCCGACATGATCTACGACTATGCCAAGATAAGTTCTTATCACAACTAATCCATCGCCGGAGTGAATATTTCGGTTTTATCACGCCTGCATGCCGGCAGATTAATCACTTCGATATCTCGCAATGATTTTTTAACACCGTTATTGCCGGACTCCGGCATAAGCACATCGTCTCTTCGTTGCCGGTATAAACGCATCAGCCCTCATTACCGCACATCGGCTTTAAAAGAAGATCAATAGTGAGATCGGCAATCACAAGATCTGACTAAGTGCAGGCATTCTCTTCGATTAAATCAAGATCAATTCTTATCACAGCTAATCCATCGCTGGAGCGAATATTTCGGTTTTATCACGCCTGCATGCCGGCAGATTGATCCATCGATATCTCTCAATAATTGTTTAACACCGTTATTGCCGGACTCCGGCATAAGCACATCCTCTCTTCGTTGCCGACGTAAACACATCAACCCTCATTGCCGCACATCGGCTTTGAGAGAAGATCGACAGTGAGATCGGCAATCTCGAGATCTAACTAAGTGCCGGTATCCTCTTCGACTAAATCAAGATCAATTCTTATCACTGCTAATCCATCGCCGGAGTGAATATTTCGGTTTTATCACGCCTGCATGCCGGCAGATTGATCACATCGATATCTCTCAATGATTTTTTAACGCCGTTATTGCCGGACTCCGGCATAAGCACATCCTCTCTTCGTTGCCGACGTAAACACATCAACCCTCATTGCCGCACATCGGCTTTGAGAGAAGATCGACAGTGAGATCGGCAATCTCGAGATCTAACTAAGTGCCGG
>JASLEF010000076.1 GCA_030151245.1 Ignatzschineria sp.
AGCATTGGCACTATCAGATAACTTGATAGCAATGATGTCATCACTTAATGTTTTTAAACTGATGTTAATCCCATTCAGATACCAAACGATCAAAGCGAGTCCAATTGCCGAGATGGTCTTCCAGATCCATTGCTCGACACCGTTTGCCTTTTGTTCTAATCTTCCTAATCTTTCATTTGCCATATTTAAACACCATCAATCAATGCAGTTTGAGATGAAGCGCTCATTATGAACGACAATCTGCCCCTTAGTTTCAGGGGTATCGTTAGTTGATGCCGTTATTAAAAACCACCCGGCGCAATTAACTTCGCTCAGATTCATCTCGTAAAGCGCCCTGTTGCTTGAGCAACCTATCAATATCAGACTCACTAGCGCGATCGATGCGATCTTTAATGCGCTTTGTCGCTCTTTCAGATTTTGCAATGTATCTCTGTTGCTCTGCTTCTGCTTTATATCGCTCCGCTTCATCTTTGTGCCTCTTAATTTTTTGATCTTTTTGCTTATTTGAGACATAAAAAAAGACGCTTAACGCGCCCAAAACCCCGCTCAAAAATGCCCACAACTTATTCATCATGATCTTTTCTCATTTGGATCGTATCGACAATCCCCTTAGATACTGTCGTTCCTGCTCCTGCGCCGATCATCGTAATAAAAAATATTTCCGCAAAACTGGCCTCTACAATCACTGCGTAAGCTGTTAACAGAATCCCGGCCACAGTCGTGAGAAACAATGTTGTCTTATTAAGATCTAATCGAAGCTCATTATCACTCGACCTGCTCTGTAGCATTCTCAATAATTCTTTCATTTAGCCTCTCCATCTCGCTTTCTTTTCTCTTACATCAATATGAGTAAAACTTGGATATCTACCGATCCCATATTTGTCTGGATATTTTTTATCGAGATAGTCATAAACATCCTTAGAATTTACGCCTGCAATGCGAATATCTGCTGCTGTTCCAAGAAGATGTTGTGACTTCGGAGCACCACCAACACGGCTGTTATGAAACGCGCATCTCAAACCACTATTGATGACAACTGGCTTACCAAAATGATCTCGTACATCTTGAACAACGCGCACAAGCTCAAGATTAATATCACCATCATTCATACCAAGCTTACACCCACACTTGCATGCGAACTCCTTTCTAACAAAATTCTTACTTAATCGATCTTTAGAAATTGTTTTCACTGTTTCGTTTACTACTTTTCCCATATTCATTTTCTTTTACCCATAAAAAAGCCCTCTGTTACGAGGGCAATTAAAAGATGGCAACTAAATTTAATAAAAGAAAGCCCGTTTTTATACGGGCTCTTGCGCTGTGAGCATGCAATATTGCACTCCTGCATAGTGCTCAGTAGACCGATGGAAAGATAGCTTTTTATCGGTCTGTAAATCGTTAGTTACAGTCCTGCTCTGTAATTAAGAGTTGCACTGTAATTAAAAGAAAAGCTACAACTTAAGCATTTATTACTGTAAGGAGAGATATCAGCTATTCGTTAGAGCGAGCATCCTCCACCAACACAACCAACATCCTCTACTTCTTCCGGCACTACATCAATTTCAACTTTTTTCTTTACTGGCTCATCTGTTTCGACAATACGCGCATTTGGGTAGATCACTTTTAACTTCTTAAGCGTCTTCTCTGCTTCTTGCATTGTCATTACTTTTGAAATAGCTAAATCTCGATTTTTAATAATTGCGTTCATTTCATGGCTCCACCAATCAATAATCCTTGAGTTAGAGGATACCTAAAGAACAATTATATCCTCTCACTGCCTATTTAATTCGATACGATATTATGCGCATAAAAAAAGACCGCCGTAGCGATCTATCATCATCTAAAAATATTTAGCTCAATAAACAAACAATATCACTTTATTCATTGAATCGCCTAATATGCAAGAAAAAGGGAAAATAAAATAATTTAATTTATAAAATTCACACCTATAGATAGATAACATCGTTACATAGCAAACTCACTGGCTCTACCCACTTTTTCGTGATTATCACACATTTATCACCCTTACTTTTTGGTAAAAAAATTGCTATACTAAACAAATCATTACGCCTTAATGTAATGATTTGTTTAAATACGTGACAAAGGTAGGGCATACCATAATGCTCGAGTTATAAAGGAGTCAATATGAGTAATATTTTAAGGCATAAAATCACACGATCGTTGAATTGTTGCATTTTCAAGCCTAGTACGGTGCAGCAATTTGAACGAGAATTTATCGTTTTTCATAATTCGTACTTGGCAAAGGAAAAACATGAGGAAACTCATAAAAAAAGTGCTGGGCGCACTGATAAAAGGTCCACTAAAATGGGCATTTAGTATTACGCGTAATGTATTTGAGCGTTTTCTAAGTGAATTACTAATTGTTGTTTTTATGGCAGTTTTTTTGGGTAACTTTCCTAGCATAAAAGCGCCCAAAACACCTAATGTACTACTAGTACATAAAACTGAATTAACCTCCATAAGCGATCGCAACATAGTTTAACTTACTAAAAACCCCATAATAATTAATCGAAGATCCTGTTTGATATTGAGAGTATCATTCAGGGTCTTTTTTATAAACAACAACTATCACTCATAAATTTTTGATTCAAAAAAAACCCGTGATCCTAGACGAGTTTTTTATTACTCTTTACACTACATTGTCAAATGACAATTTATGTACTCATATATAAATTAACATTTGTTACCAAACAAGTGTTTTGCACTTACTGCTTTAATTTACACATTATCATATATAAAATCAAGCCCAATATATTACCAGAAAATGTATATAAGCACAATTTATCTACATACAAACTTTGCAATCTAATGAATACACAATAACACCCTATAAAAAAATTAACAACTACTAATCATGTTCCATTTAGATAACTATTTACGCTACTAATACACTAAAGAATAAAAAAGCCCGACACCATTTGTGCGAGCTTTAAATTCAATAAGACTAATCTATATAAAATCGTACATTCCATTCTAAGATAAGTCAACTAATGCCTACCCATCCCCTTCTCCATCTCAACAATATCCTGTATCAAGTAATACATATCCAGCTTATGAGCAAATTCATTAATTGCTGCCGAATACTCGTTATGATCAAATTTGCCGAGTCTTTTGCATAACCCTCTAACCGTTTCCCCCTCTCTCCTTTCAAGATAAAACTGTTGGAGGATATCCCTATGTTTCAGGCTGATCTTATTGTTAGGATCTCTTCTCATAGAAAGAAAGACGAAAGTGGCATCTTGAGCTAAACGATCCTGCTCTATCCCATCTGGCAAACGACTCCCACTCACTTCCCCACGTATTTCACCAATACGCGCAATAGGACTTCTCTTCGGAAAACCATCGGTATTGAGTTTCCAATATGCCCAAGCCTCTAATACTGCTTTTGCTTGATTCAGATCTCTTCTACTCACTTGTACCCTCCTCTACAACAATCTTCCCTACTTCACCCCAAATCTTTGTTGCTCTAACATCCCATACATGCGCGTCATCATCATAGATCGCATCCAAAAGCGCTTTTACCAAATTATCTACATCTGGTTTCTGTTGATGCGGCTTTCCTAAATGCTCTGCCTTTTTCTTCTTTGTCCAAGACTTCGGCACCGGCATTACAAATGTGATATGCGCACCCTTCTCCGGCACATTCACTCGCTTAAGCCTGACCTCTTCTTTAAATGCCCAATAACGCTCTGTTGATGGTCTAGTTTTCCATCGATCTGATCTAGTCATACGAGGCTTTGGCACCGGTACAATGTCATAGATCTTTCTACTCATGCCATCCCCCTGTTCTTTCGTTTCCGCGTCACATCATTGGCACAAACAATCGGGAGCGATTTCACTAATAAAAAAAGCGTACGCGCCACACCATCCATTAAGTGAACGCGCATCGCGGGATTACTTTCAATTTTTCGATGGCAACTTGAACAGGACCATGCAAAGATTGGATCTGGAGCTTTAAATCCTGTGCCCGTATTACCGGCAATTCTTACGTGGGCGCGTTGATCTCCATAGTGCTGGCAGCCTTCTAATCGAATCATGCACGGTACATTGCCATCTAGTAACCACTTGCGTAGATCCGGTAGCTTTACCTCCTGTATTTCGATAGATAGTATTTCTGTGGCGGTGTTGATGTACTTTGGATCGTCGATAACACTCTGTAGAAGCTCTTTAATCTCTCTCCTAGTCATCTACAGCTCAACTCCATACTGATTCGCAATCGCAATCAAATGATTCGCTTGTGACTTTGCATCATCTAGCGCATTGTGATGAATACCGAGCCTTTCCAATTCAACACCTGAAAAGAGATTCTTTATCGTGCGATAACAGCGATCATTGTAAAAAGCCCATGGAGTATTCATATAGAGTCGTTTATATGCACTTGCGAGAATCGTATTGTCAAAACCCACACCATTTCCCCACACCTTCGCTTCCGGATCACAAAACTCCCGAAACTCTATCAGCACATCGCGCAAAGGCTTCTGGTTCGTTAATAGCGAACTACGCGCATACTCATTCTGCATGAACCACCACTTGAGCGTATCTCCACCCACCGTTCCGCCGGCTAGTAATGATGAATTAAAATCAATATTGCGATAAAACTCTTTCCCAAGACCTTGCTTATCAAAGTAAACCGCTCCAATCGATATGATTGCTGAATTTGATGAACTACCTAATGTTTCAATATCCAACATGATGTTTTTCATTTATAAACGCTCCCCTGTAATCTCTACTACCCCATCACCAAGCTCTATCATTCGATGAACTTTTATTTTGTATTTTGATAGCTGACTTAATCTCCCCTGAAACCGCTCTTTTGCTGATGCATTGAGCCTTTGTACTCTTAGTGATCTCTCATAAAAAGATCTTGCATGTGGGTACATTTGCATCTCTTTTACTGCATCGTTGTGTGCGATTCTTCTTGCTTGCTCTTCGATATATTGATCGACATCTTCCGGCGATAGCCCCTGAATGCTCTGAATTAAACGATAAGGATCTGAACCGATCCTTACCTTCATTTTTACCTTTCCCATCTACTCCCTCATATTGATCAAATATAAGTGTTCATAAATTCTGTTAGTCCCAATACTCGTTGAAAACTCTTTGCGCTCAATCTTCTCGGGTGGAAACACCTCTAACAGTGAATCTGTCTCACTTTTAGGACTCGAGAAAAATAGCACCGGCTGATCATGGATCTCTTTTATTAGCTCAACACAATCTTTCAACCTGAAGTCTCCCCCTTTTGAGACATATCCATTTTGATTGGTCATGATGTATGGCGGATCTGCAATGAATAGAATGTTTTCTTTGCCTCGATACTCGGCAAGCAATTCCCTAAAATCACAACTACGCCTCTCAACACCTTCTAAATACCCATCTGCACTAAGGGAGCTCTTTACTACCTGGTAATACCAGGTTCTCCCCATCAGATCTTCATAGTCATGCGCGTAATTTCCGGCAAACAGTAACCAACTCGAGACAGTGATCCAATCGACGCGCCCAAACTCTTTTAAATGTTGGTCAATCAACACCTTGAGTTCTTCCCTTTGCAGATCATTAACCCGCTGATGCTTTTTAATATCTGCTCTATACAAGCTCTTTCTTAACACTTCAGTCTCTGCAATCATTTCGAGTCGTTTCTTGAAGTTGTCGTAATCATTCCAGATCACCTGAATATCTCGATTGTGATACTTAATAGCATGTGAGATAAGACCACTACCGCCAAAGAGATCGACAACCGTCTTATCAGAAAAATTGATCTGCTCTAACACTCTTAACCAGTTACGCTTTTGCCGCAAAAAAGGAAGTGGTGACTTTGAATATCTTTTCATGAATGAACCTCAAAAAGACACTCAAAGGCGTTCTAGTTAAGGCATTCATGATGCTCTGGTTTTACTTAATTTTTAGTGATGTTAATAACATTAATTGCCTTACATCGAGGGCATTTAA
>JASLEF010000095.1 GCA_030151245.1 Ignatzschineria sp.
CTCATAAGGATTGCAACTCTGCCCCAACATCGGATCGTTCAAAGCATTAATAGCGAGTGCCGGCACTTTAATATAAGATAACACGCGTAAAGGTGAAACGCGGTGGTAGTAATCCGCTCCATCTTTGAAACCATGTAATGGCGCGGTGTAGTAATTATCAAACTCTGTAAATGAGCGAGTACTTTCTAGCTTATCAAGATTTGCCATTGCCTGAAACTGCGTTGCTTTCGCCAAAACCTTAGCTTTTAAAGTCCCCAAGAAATTACGCACATAGACACGATTAAATCCCTGATGAATTATCCGTGCGCTCTCTGCAATATCAAAAGGAATAGAGATACCAACCGCTCCTTTAATCCGCGCATCCGACACTAGCTGAGCGCCATGCACATGACCCAAGTAATTAAAACTGACCGCAGCGCCCATAGAAAAGCCTATCAGATAGAGCGCCTCATAACCTTTCGCTAAAGCATGCTCAATAACAGCGCTAAGATCATCATAAACACCGTGATGATAAAAGCGAAGATTACGATTAATCTCCCCGCTGCACCCTCGCTGATTCCATGCAAGGGTGGAATATCCGCGTTGATAGAAATAGTCTGCTGTAGCGGTTATATAAGGGCGATCTGAACTCCCTTCTAAACCATGACTCAAAATCAAGAGTTTCCGTAGATCTGATGCTCCTTCTGAAGTATATTGTTCTCGCCAATCAATATCTAAAAAATCCCCATCAGTCAGCTCAAGGCGCTCACGTACAGTCGAATAGCTAGGGTATTTGCGATAAAGCCCCGGGATAATCGTGGCATAATGAGCACTTTTACTCAGAAGAGATGGTGGCATATAACACGAGTTCTCAATAATAGGCATTATATTTCCCCAGTCATAAATGTTAAGTACATCAAAAGATCATTCCAAACACCATAATTCCCTGATCTTTGTACCTTACCAGAGAAATTTCAAATATGGCACCGTGCTTAATGACTCGACTTAATCGCCTAAAATCATGCCATTCTTATAGAATTAATGTAACTAATTAAACCTACACAAACAAAACCTGGCCAAAACCGAGGGCTGAGTTTCTCACCACTAATACCTTTATAGATGGGCTCTTTCATACATCTTGATCGTTAGACGCGTCAAAGCAAGATTGTGATATATTTTAAATATAAAAAATCCCCGGCATTTATAAAAACACCGGGGAGTTTCCCCAATCCCACCCTAATAGAGAATCAGTACGTGGGAGTAAATGATACTTTTTTCACAGTTCTGCAACTTGCGCTGCGGAGTAAACTGTTCTTAACGTGAATGGTTAAGGTTTTTGTGCTGTTAACACTACAGTTGGAGTGGTTTTGTACTCGCCTTCTCTATTTTGCCGTCTTTATTGTAACTAAATAAGCGCTGTGATCCAATTAATTCCTTGGATCTTGTTATCGAGCTCACGCCATTTTTTAGATAATGCATCATACTCTTTTTGGAGTGCCGCCACATCTACCATACTCACGAACTTGATTTCAGACATGCTGTAGCGGTTCTCATTGTTAGAAGCTTTTTCGATCATTTGATTAATAATATTGCGCTTTTTCATGAGGTTTTCACGCTCAATCAGTGCATCAACAAGCTTCTGCTCGTCGCTAATTACCGTGAGATTATTCGTTTGGTTGATTCTTGCCACTAATTTGCCCAATGTATCGACTGCAATAAAGAGCTCTTTACGAAGATCTTGTGGCGATAACGCCGGCGTGTCGCCCTCTTGAACTTTAACATTCTCCATTAAGCGTGCGGTAAGTTGTGCAATTCGAGTCTGAAGGTCTGCTCTTACATTCAGAGCTTCACCAAGGGTCATTGTCATCGTTTCTACCTCATTTCTTTTCTATAATATTGCTGATCGATTACTTAATACGTTCTAATTTTAAGATCTTAAACTGTGGATTACCTGCAAATTCAGTACATTTTACATATTCATCGTAACAAACCTTCTCAATAGCAATAAAACGGTTTACCACAAAATAGGCAATTCCTTTGCGTCTTAAGAGACGTTTAGTATTTTGTACAAACTTAATCGTCAACTCTTGCGATGTTCCAAATCCTTGATGGAAAGGGGGGTTACAGATAATACGATCGAATGAACGATCCTCAAGCTCTGAGCCACAATCATCAAGCGTCACGGTAGCATCAATTCCAAGCTCTTGAAGATTATGCTGACAAAGCATGACAGAAGCGACATTACAATCGGTTGCCACAATCGTTTCGATTTTTGGATTTTTACCAACAGCTGCCGCTAAATAACCGTATCCACAACCAAGGTCTAGAACCTTACCCTCTAAAGAAAATTTATCTTTGTTTAAAGTTTCCGCTAAGAACTGACTGCCTTCATCAATCTTTTTATAGCCATAAATTCCTGGCTTACTGACAAAATCGATCTTTTGAGATTCATCTTCAATCATGATGTAATGTCGATACTCCTCGCCATCTAGATCAATCTCCCCGCCGGCACGTTTCTCAATACGCGCATAACGAAGTCCTTTCCCTAATAGCTCTAGCTCAACCACAGCCCCCATTTTCTCGGCGTGTTTAATCACACTCTTAACCCCTTCTTTATTATTGCCGGTTAAGATTAAGCTTCCACCTTCTTTCAAAATTCTATTCGCTTGTACCAATAAATAATTGGTCAATACTTTCGATTTATTAAGACGAAATAGAATAAAGTCAAAATGATTATCAGGCGCATCTTCTAAAACAAAATCACTCAAATTACCATCAAAGCCGATAGCTTGTAAGGCATTATCAATATCTTTACGATTCGTAATATAACGTATATTTTCCTTAGCACTTACCCCGGAAAGATCAAAGCTTTCATCTGCAATCAATAAACCTTTGCCATTACTGATTAACGCATGATCCCGAAAAAGTGCATTACTTGCTTCAGCCATCTTTAAAACCCCTCTACTTCTTCATCTGTAAGAGCGCGATATTCGCCCTCATTTAATCCATCTAATGTTAGATGACCAATCTGTGCTCGATGGAGATCCTCTACATGATTTCCAACGGCTGCTAGCATTCTTTTTACTTGGTGGTAACGCCCTTCTGTAATCGTTAAACGAATCTCTTTTTCAGCTAATCGTTCTATAATCGCAGGTTTAGTAAGCAGTTCATCACCGCGAAGTTCAACCCCCTCTTCAAGGGCAATAATCATCTCATCAGTCATAGGTCTTGCTAAAGTAATTTCATACGTTTTTGCAACATCACTCTCCTCATCCCCTTGCTGACGTCCCGGACGCATAATGCGGTGTGACCACTGCCCGTCATCAGTTATCAAGACCATTCCTGTGGTATCGGCATCAAGTCTTCCCGCAATGTGCAATGTCTCCACATCTTCATTCTCATCAAAAAGGCGAAAGAGTGAAATATGACCATCATGGCGATGACTCGAAACATAACCAGCGGGCTTATGTAGCATGAAATAACGTTTACGACTACTATAAGTAATCACCTCATCATCTACCTCGACCTTATCACTTTCTGTCACCTTAAAGTCTCGCTGAACCACCAGTTTATCATTCACATTAACCCAACGATTACGAATGGCTTTCCCAGCTTCTTTGCGCGAAATCCCCAAAGCTAATTGCAAAAATTGATCTAAACGATATTGCGTTTCCACGCGTGTTTTTTCTTTCATCAAACTCTCTATCACTCTGTAGTCACACGTAGTACTTCTTCTAAGGAAGTACGACCTTCCATAATTTTATCAATCCCTGCTTGACGTAAATTCTTCACGCCCTCGCGTTCAGCCTGCAGGCGAATTTCAGAAGCTGGCGCTGATTCTAACATGAGCTGTTCCATACGTTTAGAAATTGGCATCACCTCAAAAATGGCAAATCGCCCACGATAACCATCATGACACTCTAAACAGCTACTCGCCCTAAAGAACTTGCTCGCAGCTTGTTGGGGGGTAAAGCCTAACGTCTCTAAATACCCCGAATCAACAATATCTTCTTCCTTACAATGACAGAGCTCACGAACAAGTCGTTGAGCGACAATCAGCTTAACTGTTGAAGCAACATTATACGTTTCAACACCCATATTATGTAATCGAAGCAGTGATTCTACCGCAGAATTAGTATGGAGTGTTGATAAAACTAAATGTCCGGTTTGTGCTGCTTTCATTGTAATATCAGCCGTTTCATAATCCCGGATTTCCCCCACCATTAAGACATCTGGATCTTGACGTAAAAATGCCCGAAGCGCTTCTGCAAAATCTAAACCTATTTTAGGATGGACCTGCAATTGATTCACCCCTTCTAAATTAATCTCTACGGGATCCTCAACTGTTGCAATATTTCTAGATGCCTGATTTAAATGATTTAAACAAGCATATAATGTCACTGTTTTTCCTGATCCTGTCGGTCCTGTGACTAATACTAATCCTTGCGACCTTTCAATGGCAGATTGTAATTGATTCCGTTGATTCTGGCTCAATCCTAGTTTCATCAACGAAACATTCATTTCGGAACGATCTAGTAAACGAATCACAACTTTCTCACCCCAAAGAGTAGGAATGACAGAAATTCGCGCATCGACTTCCTCTTCTTTTCCCTCGCCTAAGCAAATGGTAATATGCCCATCTTGAGGAAGACGTTTCTCAGCAATATCTAACTCCGCCATCACCTTTAAACGCGAGGCAATCGTTTGACGATACTGCTCAGGAACGGCATATACTTTATGTAAAATACCATCGATCCTAAAACGAATACGATAACTCGATTCATAAGGTTCAAAATGAATATCGGAAGCTTTTTGCGTAATCGCATCTAATAAAACGTAGTTAATATATTCGACAATATCATCTTCTGCCGGCAGACCTTGAGTGCTTGCCCCCACTTCATCTAATACTTCTCGCAGCATTATCGCAGAATTGTGAGAGATATCTTCCTCCGTCGCCGGAGCCTCTGTTGTAACATTATCTTGTTGAAGAGCCATGGGTTCTAACGCATCATGAAGATTTTCCAATGCTACCGCGTTCTCTGGAAGGTGATCAACGACGGCTTCTACCCTCTCTGGTAAATCTTGGTCATCTGTAGGATCAAGATCGACCGTCTCCTCTACCGCGACAAGCGCCTCTAACTCAGTCTCATCTAATTCGGATACCTGATGTAAAGTCTCCCCCTCAGTCTCCTGAGATTTAGACTCTAATTCATCAACATCTAACGCTGAATCTTGTAACAATGTAAAACGATCACTCGAGTCAGAGTGATCAGCGATCTCTTCTAAATCAACATAACGGATATTCTCCTCTTCAGGATACTCATCAACGAACTCTTGCGTAACGATCCTCTCTTCAAGCACAATATCCTCTTCAAGAGCATCCTCCCCTAAGGTAGGCTCAATTCTTTCATGATTTTGATGAGTCATAGGTAACACACTTAAAGACTCAGTAGCTAAAGCGTCGTTCACAACGGGTAGATCCACCATCACTTCAGAATCCTCCTGAATCATAGATGTAGCTCCCATTTCTATCGTTGCCGATTTTTCTGGCTCTTCAATAATATTCATCGTCAATAATAAGGCTTTAATAGCTTCACTTTCAGCGATCCAATACTCAATCTGAAAGGGCGACCTTAATGCTAATAGATCAAAAAACTTCGCATTTGAGGGGTCTGCTGTCGCAACGATTAATCGCTCACCTAACTGCATGATAGGCACTACAAATTGTGAGAGCATCTCCTCTAGTGAGGCAAATGTTGCAAAATCAAAATCTTGAATCGGCTTCATTAATGAGAGATCCACAATGGGCAAAGGTATCTCTGCTGTTTCATTTGCAAAAATAGCGGCCTCAAAGATCGCTTCACTGGTTATACCATGCGCTCTTAATTTTCCAACGGTCGATGCCTCGACTTCATACATTTTCGTAGACAAAAGTGGTACCGCTTCTTTCGACATCCATTTGAGCTCAATCAGCCCCTGAATCAACAGATTATGTTCAAGTTTCACATGCAACCTCATACTTTAATTTATGCTCACGGCTTGTATTACCGTAATTAGCCCCAAAATTGTCGTTATTATAGCACTACTTCTTGAGTCGACTTGACTCATAATGTAGAGTTGTAAGATATTTTAAATCATTAATGCATAAGGATAGTTAAAAAACGAATGAGTAAAATCACACTCGCCTTCGACGGTGATAATGAGCGCCTCTCAAATCTTTGCGGCAACCTCGATGAGCACTTACGTCTTATTGAACAACGTGTCATGGTAGATATCGGCAATCGTGGGGCAAACTTTCAAATTAGTGGCAATACAGAAGATGCCCAAAGCGCAAAAGAGATTCTAGAAGAGCTCTATAGGCAAACAAAAGATAAGTGGCTCGAACCGAATGATGTGCATCTTGTGATTCAAGAGTTTGGACCTGAGTTTAAGAATCTTAAACAAGATAAACATGATCGGGTAATTAAGACAAAAGCAGGACTTATTCGTGGTAGAACTCCGGCACAAAAAGAGTATCTATTTAATATGGGCAAAAATGATATCAACTTTGGTATCGGTCCTGCCGGAACAGGAAAAACATTCCTCGCTGTTGCGGCGGCGGTGGAAGCGTTGCAGAAAGATGAAGCACGCCGTATTATCCTTGTTCGTCCAGCTGTTGAAGCAGGCGAAAAGCTAGGTTTCTTACCCGGGGATCTTACAGAAAAAATCGATCCCTATCTACGTCCCCTTTACGACGCACTCTATGAAATGCTAGGTTTTGAAACCGTCAATAAACTCATTGAACGACATACGATTGAAATTGCTCCCTTAGCCTTTATGCGTGGAAGAACCCTTAGCGATGCATATATCATTCTTGATGAGGCCCAAAATACAACGATTGAACAGATGAAAATGTTTTTAACTCGTATTGGATTTGGTTCCACTGCTGTGATTACAGGGGATGCTTCACAAGTAGACTTACCAAGAAACATTAAATCTGGCTTAAAACATGCATTAGAGGTATTAGAAGGAATTGAGGGCATCTCTATCAGTCACTTCTCATCTGTGGATGTTGTTCGCCACCCCATGGTTGCTAAAATTATTGATGCTTATGAGAAAGCCGATGAGGTCGAGCGTATTCATAAAGAAAGACGCGAGAAAGCTCGTGAGCAAGAGCGTCAAAAGCAAGCATTAGAGTTCGCCTAACAACATCGCGCTCACATAAATGCATAAAATTTCTTCTCCCCCTAACACCACAAGAAGCTGTACTATGAGAACTCCTGATCTACTTATTATCGACTGCCAACGAGCCGTTGATACCCACGTTCCTTCAGATGAAAAACTCCATCTTTGGGTCAACCTCGCTTTAGAAACAGCAGGTTTTATGAACCCCGCTGAAATGACCTTACGTTTTACCACTAATGAGGAAGTACAAACCCTAAATCGCGACTTTAGAGACAAAGATAAACCGACCAATGTCCTCTCTTTTCCCTTTGAAGTACCTGACTTCCTTCAAGATGAAGAACCAACATTAGGCGATATTATTATCGCCATGCCGGTCATCGAAGCAGAAGCTAAAGCACAAGGCAAAACCATCGAAAATCATTTAGCACACATGACTATTCACGGGACGCTTCATCTTTTAGGGTTTGACCATATTGAGGATGAAGAAGCGGAAGAGATGGAGGCATTAGAGATACAAATTTTAAAAAAACTAGGGATCAGTAATCCCTACGAGAGTCTATAATCGAGTCTCACATCATAAACTAAGCCGTTCTAAGCTGCATCCTATAGCGATCATGATGATCTAACTCAAAAAGAGAACTCATGATCGCTTTCTGTCTTGCTGAAATCGAACCTCTTTAATCTTTAATACTAACCATTTTATTCCTAGCGACTTTTAGAGAATTTTCAATACCTATCTCTCTTCAATTTCAAAATATTCCCCCCTCTTCTTCCCTCCCTTCTCGCTTCCTTTTCGAAAATCCTCCCTCTTGATACTCACCCCCTGCCGTATCTTCCTCATGCCAAAAGTTTAGAGTTAGAATCAAACACGATAACACCATGATTTAAAAGAACCTTCCTGCCTCCTTCAAATTACTCATTCAAATCTCCCCTCTAAAAAAATAAAAGTAATCAATCGTTAACTATTTATTTGACAAAATATTAAACGCCTCTTACTATGACACCTAAAGGTTAACTAACGTTTACTTACAATCTATTAGTAAAGGAGTCTGTGATGAAAAAGAGAATGTTCACATTATTTTTAATGATCCTCACCGCTGGAGTGATCTTTTTAAGCTGTGGTTATTATCATTATTATCAAAAGAAGTCTCAATCTCTTCCGGAGAATGCTATTGCCAAAATTCAACCTCAAGTCGCACCGCAAACAATGTCTCAT
The DNA here is from genome assembly GCA_030151245.1 of Ignatzschineria sp. GTDB lineage: Bacteria > Pseudomonadota > Gammaproteobacteria > Cardiobacteriales > Wohlfahrtiimonadaceae > Ignatzschineria. The sequence goes on from JASLEF010000095.1 coordinate 8,360, forward strand.
TTTCTACGAGGTTATTTTTAATGAATCAAAAAATTTCGTCCCCCTATCGCGCTCAAAATTTCTTATTCTATACCTGCGCTTTCTTTTTAATTATTGCCTTTTATTGGCTATTTCCTCTCTACCCTCAGCCTGAGCATTACCATCACTTCTCCGGTGATAAGAGGCTCTTTGGTATCCCTAACTTCATGAATGTAAGTTCCAATATTTTCTATATTATTGCGGGAATTTGGGGGATATATAAAATACAGGGCTATCGATTGGTACTACCAACTCTTCGCTGGAGTTGCTTCTTTCTAGCCCTTATTCTTGTCGGTATTGGCTCTAGTTACTACCATTTAACGCCCACTACCACTACCCTTTTTTGGGATCGCTTACCCATGTGCTTAGGGTTTGCCTTTTTAAGCGCAAACTTTCTCGCAGAACGTTATCCCGCCTTTGCCGATCGCAATATTCTTCTTCTATTTTTGGGGTTCAGTCTCTATAGCGTACTACACTGGCATCTTGGCGAAATGATAGAACTTGGAGATCTTCGTCTTTACGGTATTACGCAATTTGCCACCATAGCCCTCATTGCCGCGATATTAATTTTTCATCCTCAAACCCCTCAACTAGATCGCTGCTATTGGATTCTCTTTATCGGCTATGGTGCAGCTAAAGTCTGTGAAATGCTTGATCCAGCCATATTCTCCCTTAGCCAAGGTATATTGGGAGGTCATGTCATTAAGCACATTGTTTCCGGTATAGCACTGATCTACTTTATGCCCCCCATACGTTCGAAGCTCAATCCTCAAAGCCATCACTTAGAGACCCCATAAAATCCTTACTCGTCACTCTTTAACTTTCTATCGTAAAAGAGATCTCCATCCATTCTTACGCATAAATTTGCGGTATACTAAACGCTGATATTTTATCTTTCACCATCATGATATAACCCAAAAGGCCTTATCGATATGACAGTATCTAAAAAAACACCGAGTCGAACCGCCATATTTATCATCTCTTGGATTGGCTTGTTGATCTTTAATTTCCTCTTTGCGAGAACAACCTCTACTGTTCCGGTGCCTGTCATTGCACTATTCATGCTATTTACCGCAGGTGCTCTCTATAAAGAACGTCCGCCATTAAGACCCTTTGCAATCCTCTCCTTCATTATTGCCGCAACCTTTATCGCTATCGCTTATTTTGGCACGATTTGGTTACGCTATGAAGTTTATAATCTATTTGATATTAGAGGTCCGCAGTTTTTCCAAATCGCATTTTATCTCTTGATGTTCTTAAACGCAGCAGCCTTTACGACTGTAGCAATGGGGTTATTCAAAGGGATTTCAACGATGAGAGGTGCTCTCATAACATGGATACTCACTGCTATCATCTACTTTACCGTCAGTTTCTTACTTCGGGACTTCCTCAGCGTCTTAGCACAAATCACAGAACAGATGCTACCGGGATAATCCATGGCACGAAACCTCATCCTCATCAAAAACGCTGTTTTTCAGCGTTTTTTGATGAAGAGAAAATTATTTTTATAGCGTGACTAAAGCTCTATTGAAGTTTGGCATATGACCTGTGATTGTTAAAATAAACTACCCACTTCAAAAGAGTCTATGAATCACTCTAGCATTAGCTGTTTTCCATGGTGAAACTTTGAATCTTCAGCAGACTCAGACTCTGCTGCGATTGAAAATATTTTCACAGCAAAGATATAGTTCATTCTTACTTCGGCTTTTTCGCAAGCATTACTGCTCGTATCGGCGCAGGATGGCCCTCAATAGTTTTATTATCATCGCTCGGATCTAAGAAATCTGGGAGTGAAAGATAATTCATCCACTCGGTTGTTCGCTGCTCCTCTTTTGTTGTTTTAGAAAGATCTACACAACGAACATCCACAAACCCCACTCGCTCAAGCCAGAGTTTTAGCGCTTCTACCGAAGGCAGATACCAGACATTTCTCATCTGTGCATAACGATCTTCCGGTACTAAAACCCTCTCTTTATCGCCCTCGACCACAATCGTCTCCAATACCAATTCCCCACCGGCTCTCAAAGTCCCTTTAAGCTGATAAAGATGATCTATCGGCGAGCGTCTATGATAAAAAACGCCCATAGAGAATGTCATATCAAAGCACTCTAGCTCTTCAGGCATCTCTTCTAATGTCATAGGTAATTGCCAGATAGGTGCCTCAGGAAGATATTTGCGAACGGATAAATACTGATAGAGGAATAACCAGTTAGGGTCAACACCAATAACGCTCTTTGCACCCTTTCCCAGCATTCGATAGCCGTAATAACTATTCCCGCAGCCAACATCTAAAATATTTTTATTCGTTAAATCTAAATGCTCACTCACACGATCCCATTTAAAATCAGAACGCCATTCTGTGTCTACCAATGTTTTACCAAACTGAAAGGGCCCCTTACGCCATGGCATCAGTCGTTTCAAGGCATCATATAAGACGCCATCATCCGTATCTCCTTTTAAAATAACCCCGTTCTCAAGATCAACGTCCAAGTTTTCAAATGTTGGCATATCTAACAAAGCATGTTCCCAACGAGGGCTATCCCCATGCTTTTTACGTAATGTATCTGCCAATAATGCCGGAACCTGATCTGTAAACTGACCAATTTTTTGGCCCTTAAAATGTGCTTCAAGCGCCGCTAGGTGAATCATCTTTTCCATAAATATTGTTTTCTTAAAACTGTAATTAAAATTAAGTTTGAGATTGAGATTGAGATTAAAATTAAGATAAAACCAGATACAAGTTCTTTATTATTTCCTCAAAAACACGATCCCTCTTTACCCCTTAAGATCATTGCTTTTGATGAAATATGGTTTTGAAAACTTGTTCCTTTTGAAATCCTATTTAATTGCTAAAATTGAGGTGAAATTGAGGCATTGGAACCAAAGATAAACCTCGCTAAATCCCGCTGCTAACAACCGGGATTTATGCTCTTCAAAGGTGTCTATTTTCATAACATCCTCTAAGGACTCGCGCTTCTGCGCAATTTCTAACTCAGAATACCCTTGTGAGCGTTTAAATTGCATGTGCAAATTATTTAACACCTCATGCTCACGCGCATCTTCAAAACGCAACTTTTCCGACATAAAGAGCGCGCCTCCCGGCAATAAACTCTCAGAGATCTTAGTTAAAAGTGCCAAACGCTTTTCACGCGGGATAAATTGTAATGTAAAATTCATCGCAAAGAGAGAGGCAGTTTGATATGGATAGGTGGTAATATCAGCCTCCACCACCTCAATCGGCAACAACGATTCAATCATCATCTCTTGCGCTTTAAGATATTCTCGAGACTTCTCTACCATTGCCGAAGAGTTGTCTATTGCGACAATCGCCACGTTTGGAATTTTTACCGAACTGCGTAATACCATTGATACAGCACCTAATGAACTACCAAGGTCGTAAATCATACTATTCTCTTGAGCGAATACCGGTGCTAGATTTCCAATATTCTCCACGATCGTCGTATAGCCAGAAGCCGATCTTCGAATCATATCTGGGAAAACCTTTACCACCTCTTCATTAAAGGTGAATTTTCCAGTCTGACGCTTTTGAGCATAAATTGAGTCAGGCTCTGATTGCTCAAAAAGATATTGAATAGAACGATCGTTCACAAAATTACTCCCGATAAAAATTAAAAACGCCTCCAAAGAGACGTTCTTATCATCCAAAAAATTCTCTCTAGAAGCTTCACCTTAACGATTAAGTTCTAGTTGACGAAGGGTCATTCGTCTCCTAATTTCATCATCACTTAGCAGTTGTCGTGAATTTTTAGCTTCCAACAATGCAAATTGCTTCGCTACCTGCGCGTCTGTTTCAGCCGCAATTTCTGCTTGTCGCATCTGCACTATTTTGCGAATAATCGCTGTAGGATCCTGGTCCGTCATCACGCGACTCGCAAAACCTTTCGGTGCTTCAGTCATCAATGCTTCATCTTCGAAAGATTCATGATCCTCAATAAACTCGGCTTCGGATTTCAAGAACGCTTCATCAAACGCGAGGTCAAATGACTCTTCATCATCAACGATCTCGCCTCTTTCTGATGGTGTTAACGCTCGAACCTTTTCCGCTAAACCTTTCTCTGGCGCTTCATAAACATCCAAATAAGCATCTAACTTCTTGGCTTCATCCTCTACCTGAGATTTCGTCTCTAGAGCCGATGATTCAATATCATTGAACGATTTTCGCACGTCTGATTTTGCACTATTTAATTCACTTCTTAGCTTCTGTAACTCTGAACTATGCTTTAATTCTTCGATCGACTTTTTAATCTCATCAAGCTCAAGTTCACTGGTCAACTCACTCTTAATACTTCTTGTGAAATGCTGAATTTTTCCAACAAATTTCCCCACGGTTCGAATCATTTCAGGGAGTTTTTGTGGGCCAATGACCACAAGCGCAATCACAATAATGATCAGAAACTCGGTGCTACTAATTCCAAACATGAAGCACCCTTCCTACACTAATTGTTGATTACGCTGAGATGATGACGAGATTAAAATGTGTGTACTATTCCACACGACTATTTTTTTGCTCATCAACAACTGTTTCATCTTTTGCTGCACTTTTGTTCTCAAGGTTTTGTGGTGTGGACTCGCCCTTTGCTTCTTTCTCACCATCTTTCACAGCATCTTTAAAACCTTTAACTGCTGATCCAAGATCTTTACCGGCATTTTTTAATTTTGCCGTCCCAAATACTAACAAAACGACAACTAAAAGAATTCCCCAGTGCCAAATGCTAAATGAACCCATAATTACATTTCCCCTAAGCGTGAATAAGTATTTAAATTAATTCCCTTAATGATACTCTAAAATCCCGAATTTATGTAGCCTAATTTTCTTGTTGCTCTTGTATTATCGCTCAATTAAAACCTCCTCATTACGCTACTTTTCATGATTCCATAAGTTTTTATCTCGATAGTTATAACAATGAATTATTACAACTTCATCACAAGCCGGTTATTTTTTAACAAGCTAAAAGCAGATCTCCTTTAATTTATGGAGGAATCTTACGCCCTCTTTTCTCCTTTTTCGTTATAATAGGCGAGAATTATTATTGAAATAGACCGACAAAGGTCGTTAAGCCATTTATTTTGTTAAGGAATAGAGATGTCAAAACCTAAACCGATTGTTCTATGTATCCTCGATGGATGGGGATTTCGCAACGAAACTGAAAACAATGCTATCGCAACTGCGAATACGCCGAATTGGGATCATATGCGTGAAACAGGGGCTGTGACCTTTATCAAAACATCTGGTGAAGCTGTTGGTCTACCTGATGGACAGATGGGAAACTCTGAAGTTGGACATATGAATATTGGTGCTGGGCGTGTAGTTAACCAAGACTTTACACGGATTACGAAAGATGTTCGTAGCGGCGAATTTAACAAAAACCCTATTATAAATTTGACCATTGATGAGCTTATTAAAACGGATCGTGCGCTTCACATTTTTGGATTACTCTCTCCTGGTGGCGTTCATTCAGATGAAAAACACATCTTCGCCTTAATCGAATTAGCCGCGAACAAAGGCTTAGATAAAATCTATCTTCATGCTTTTTTAGATGGTCGCGATATGCCACCACAATCGGCTAAACCTTCTCTTGAAAAAGCAGAAGCGCTTTTTGAAAAATTAGGAAAAGGTCGTTTAGCGACAATGATTGGTCGTTATTTTGCAATGGATCGTGATAACCGCTGGGAACGTGTAGAACAAGCTTATGATCTCGTCAGCCAAGGCTTAGGAGAATACCAAGCTGAAACAGCACTTCAAGGTTTAGAAGCCGCTTATGCCCGCGGTGAAAATGATGAGTTCGTTAAGTCAACAGTGATTGGAGAAGCGATCACAATGAATGATGGGGACGCGGTGATCTTTATGAACTTCCGTGCCGATCGCGCTCGTGAAATCAGCTACCCTTTTGTGCAAACAGGATTTGAGGGCTTTACCCCAAAATATTTACCGAGACTCTCACACTTTATCTCGCTCACACAATATAAAGCAGATCTTCCAACAGAGATCGCTTACCCCCCCTTAGTACTAGATAATGGGCTTGGTGAGGTGTTAGCAAAAGAGGGTTTAACTCAACTACGTATTGCGGAAACAGAAAAATATCCACATGTCACATTCTTCTTTAATGGTGGTGAAGAACAAGTATTTGAGGGGGAAGAACGTATTTTAGTGAACTCCCCAAAAGTCGCCACTTATGATCTCCAGCCAGAAATGAGTGCCCCAGAAGTTACTGAAAAACTAGTGGAAGCGATTGAGTCAGAAAAGTTCGATGTCATCATCTGTAACTATGCTAACCCAGACATGGTAGGTCATACCGGTGTCTTTGAAGCCATTGTCAAAGCAATTGAAGCCGTAGATACCGGTCTTGGAAAAGTCTATGACGCCATCCAAAAAGTGGGCGGTGAAATGCTCGTCACGGCGGATCACGGTAATGCAGAAATGACATGGGATAACAAAACCAATCAACCACATACCGCGCATACAACAACTCCTGTTCCCCTCATTTACGTGGGTAAGCGCGCAACCTTACAACCTGATGGTGCGCTTTGCGATTTAGCACCAACAATCCTCTATCTATTAGGGGTAAAACAACCGGAAGAGATGACTGGTAAAAACCTCATTCACTTCCAATAATAGTCTAATCACTTATCGATGTTGAAAATGGAATCAGCTGAGGAATCTCTTAGCTGATTTTTTTTATCTCTTTCCTATATCTCTTCTGATTCACAAATCTCTATAAGGTTTTTTTATGAAAAAGCAGATACTCCCGCTTCTCTCTTTTTGGTTATTGAGTGCCATCATATCGCCCCTAATGGCTGAAGAAAAGCGAGACAACAATAGTGATGAACAAGATATCCAGCTAATCTCAGCCCCAGAACCCAATCGTGTTCCTGTGGATGAGTTACGTCTATTCACTGAGATTTTTGAACAACTTAAAAATCACTATGTAGACCCCATTAGTGATCAAACCTTAATTCAAAAAGCAATCCAAGGAATGTTAACGCTCGACCCTCATTCCAAATACTACCCGAAAGAGGAATACTTGCGCATTAAGAACCAAACAACGGGCTCCTTCGCCGGTATTGGTATTGAAACTCGCTATAAACCTGATCAATCGAGATTACTTATAGAAAAAATATGGGATAACAGCCCTGCTTTCAGAGCGCAATTAAAAGCAGGGGATCAAATTCAAAAGATTGATGGTAAAAATATTAATAATATCGATTTAACAGAGGTCTCTACAATGCTTCAAGGAGATATTGGCTCTGAAGTAACACTAACAATTCTCCGAGAAAACACCTCATTTGATCGAACCTTAAAACGTGACAACATCCACACCCCGAGCCTCTCTAAGGCGACACTTTATAATCATGAATTTGCCTATCTTAAAATTGATCGCTTCCAGCAAAACACAGATGAAGAAATCGTGAACGCACTGATGGAATTAGAGGTTGAAGCTAAAACTCAACAGTCTGAAATCAGAGGCGTGATTTTAGATCTTAGAGATAACCTAGGAGGATTATTAACAGCCTCAATTGCCGTGACAGATCTCTTTCTAGATCAAGGTTTAATTACCTATACATCAGGTCAAGCGGAACGCTTTAAAGCGCGCTATGAAGCTCAAAAAGGCGATATTATTCATAACACTCCGCTCATTGTACTGATTAATTCCCAATCCGCATCAGGATCAGAAATTGTTGCCGGCGCACTACAAGACCATGCTCGCGCACTGATAGTCGGAGAAAAAAGTTACGGAAAAGGATCTATTCAAATGATTCAGCCCTTAAAAAATGGTGATGCAATTCGCTACACTTCTGCCCGTTATTACACACCTAAGGGTCACGCCATTCAAAATAATGGCATTACTCCAGATCTTATTTTACCTAACGTTGAAGTGAAAGTTACATCAAAAAACTCATCCAGAGAAGTAGATAATGTCGGCCACCTTGAAAGCGTTAAGGAGACCTCTATCCATCAAAAAATGCCGGCCAACTTCGCCGATTTAATTGAACGCGGCGACTTCCCTCTTTATGAAGCTCTCAACATCCTAAAAGCTATCAGCCATACACAGTCACAATCAAAATAGCCCCCTTAAAATACTTTATAGCCATCACATCATGTTGTTCCCATAAACACTGATAAGAACCATCAGATATTTTCTGGCCAGACTTGATTTTTTCCCATTTGCCCCAATATTATGCTATGGCTAAATAAATTGAATAACCGGGAGCCTTCCGCTCCTTTATAAAGGTATTATGGAAGATATTACAATCCAAGGTGCTCGTACGCACAATCTTAAAGATATCAGTCTCTCACTTCCACGTAATAAGTTGGTGGTGATTACGGGTCTTTCAGGTTCGGGAAAATCCTCACTGGCGTTTGATACGCTCTATGCAGAAGGTCAACGCCGATATGTAGAATCTCTCTCCTCTTATGCGAGACAATTCTTATCGGTCATGGGAAAACCTGATGTTGATCACATCTCTGGCTTATCACCAGCAATCTCTATCGAGCAGAAGTCAACCTCACATAACCCAAGATCTACAGTCGGAACAGTGACGGAAATCTATGACTATCTTCGTCTACTCTTTGCTAGAATTGGTACCCCGCACTGTCCAACACACCATTTACCTCTCAACGCGCAAACCATTCCTCAAATGGTCGATATGACCATGGAATTATCGGATGAACTACGATTAATGCTCATCTCTCCTATTGTTCGTAACCGTAAAGGTGAGCATCTCAAGCTCTTTGAAGAACTCAAAGCTAAGGGTTTCTTACGCGTGCGTATTGATGGAACTACTTACGAAATAGATGAGCTTCCTGAAATTAATGCAAAACAACATCACGATATTGATGTGGTTGTTGACCGTTTTAAAGTCCGGGAAGATATTCGCGTGCGTCTCTCTGAATCCCTAGAAACCGCTCTAGATCTCTCTAATGGATTAGCCGCAATTGTAGATATGAAGAGTGAGGAGACTCTCTTACAATTTTCCGCAAACTACGCTTGCCCTGAATGTGGATTTACCATTGCCGAGCTTGAGCCTCGCCTCTTCTCATTTAATAATCCAGAAGGCGCCTGCCCAAGCTGTGATGGTTTAGGGGTTAATCAATACTTTGATCCCGAACGAGTCGTATCAGAACCCACATTACCACTCTCTAACGGTGCGATTAGAGGCTGGGACCGCAATTCAAGCTACTATTTTTCGATGATTGAATCACTCGGCAAACATTACGGCTTCGATCCCGATACGCCCTTTGAAAAACTCCCCAAAAAAATTCAAAAGATTCTTCTTTATGGTTCAGGAGAGGAAGAGATAGAGTTTCACTACCTGAGCAATCGTGGACAAAAATCGATTCGTATCCATCCTTTTGAAGGAATTATTAACAATCTAGAGCGTCGTTATCGCGAAACGGATTCTCAAATTGTTCGTGAAAGCTTAACGCGCTTCTTAGCGATGCGATCATGCCCAGATTGTGAAGGGAGCCGTTTAGGTGTTGCCGCAAAAAATGTCTTAATTGAAGGCAAAGCAATTCATCAAATCACCGCCCTCCCTATTAGTGAGGCTTTAGATTGGTCACACAATGTAATCTTAAAAGGGGCGAAACAAGAGATTGCCGATAAGATCTTTAAAGAGATCCAAGAACGCCTTGGCTTTTTAGTCAATGTGGGGCTTGATTACCTCAATCTTTCTCGCTCTGCCGAGACACTCTCCGGCGGTGAAGCACAGCGTATTCGTTTAGCCTCGCAAATTGGTGCAGGCTTAATGGGCGTGCTCTATGTTTTAGATGAACCCTCAATCGGACTCCATCAACGAGATAATGATCGGTTGCTCCAGACACTCTTCCATCTACGAGATCTTGGTAATACGGTGATTGTCGTGGAACATGATGAAGATGCCATTTTATCTTCAGATTATATTATCGATATCGGCCCTGGTGCCGGCGTTCATGGCGGAAATGTCGTCGCAGCAGGAACCCCGAAAGAGGTCATGAAAAACAAAAACTCTCTCACTGCCGACTATCTCTCCGGACGCAAGAAAATTGAGGTCCCAGAGAAGCGTACCCAAAATGACCCCAAACAACAGATTAAACTCATTGGTGCTACTGGTAATAACCTTAAAAACATTACCGCATCCTTCCCTCTCGGTTTATTAACGTGTGTCACTGGCGTTTCAGGTTCTGGAAAATCCACGCTAGTAAACGATACGCTCTATAGCTCCATCGCACGTATTCTGAATAAGAACAATAGCATTGATGTTGCGCCTTACAAGAAAATCGAAGGTTTGGATCAAATTGATAAAATCGTCAATATCGATCAAAGCCCAATTGGTAGAACGCCCCGTTCAAACCCCGCAACCTATACTGGCCTTTTCACTCCTATTCGTGAAATCTTCGCCAATACCCCTGAAGCACGCGCTCGAGGATATCAACCTGGACGCTTTAGCTTTAACGTCAAAGGGGGCCGTTGTGAGAATTGCCAAGGGGATGGTCTCATTAAGGTCGAAATGCACTTCTTGCCGGATGTTTACGTGATGTGTGATGAGTGTCAAGGGAAACGCTATAACCGCGAAACGCTCGATATTCTCTACAAAGGGAAATCCATTAACGATGTCCTAAATATGACAGTAGAAGAAGCTTACGAATTCTTCGATGCCATTCCCGTTGTCCATCGCCGTTTAGAAACCCTCATGGAAGTAGGATTAAGCTACATCACACTAGGTCAAAATGCCACCACCCTCTCCGGCGGTGAAGCCCAGCGTGTAAAGCTCTCCAGAGAACTCTCTAAACGTGATACCGGAAAAACAGTCTATATCCTCGATGAACCCACCACAGGACTTCATTTCCACGATATTGCTCAACTCTTAAAAGTGATCCATACGCTACGAGATAAAGGCAACACCGTCATTATTATTGAGCATAACTTAGATGTGATCAAAACCGCAGACTGGCTCATTGATATTGGTCCTGAAGGTGGTGCAAAAGGTGGAAACATCATCTTCGCCGGCACCCCCGAAGAGATTACCAAATGTAAAGAGAGCCATACAGGGAAGTATTTGAAACCTTTGCTTGATACGAAAAAATAACACATATTTCTCTAAAAAAAACTAAAGCCCAAACTTAGATAAGATTTGGGCTTTTTAATTTAAAAATTTTCTGAGCTATTTATTTCACCTCTAGATAAAGATCGTTCATAAAAAACCAAAAACCATGAAAATTACCACAACATATAAGTTAAAACCTTATTTTTCATAAA
>JASLEF010000099.1 GCA_030151245.1 Ignatzschineria sp.
AGCAATTAAATTTGCAGCACAAGCGGGGGCATTAGATGAAAAAGCAGTTGTGAAAGAGACGTTAATTGGTTTTAAACGTGCAGGTGCCGATATCATTGTGACATATTATGCAAAACAGATTGCCGAGTGGTTACGTGATGGAGAAATGGATAGTTTGAGCCGTTAATGAGCGGTGGAGAGAGAGAAACAGTCAAAATAACAGTATTTTGATGATATTTCTCTCATCTACTCCATGAGTGATGAGTTCATATAGGTCAAAACTCAAAACTCAAAACTTTAAGCTTATAAATTATAAGCTTGAGAAGTAGGAAAAAGCGATATCAGAGGAAACTCTGGTATCGCTTTTTTAATGGTTGAATATAAAGAGATTGTTCGATGTCTAGATGCTTACGATCACTCACTAAGAATTTATTCAGGTCATTAAGATCATTTCGGGGATCGAGGTATCGCGAAATGGCTTTAAAAGTCGCAGATGAATCCTCTTGGCAAGAGCGTGCGAGATTAGATCGAATACTTATATATTTTTGAAGACGATATCCCACCAATAATGGATTTGCCATCAGCAATTTTGAGATCTTTTCGATTATAGGCGAGGGATTGAGTCTAATTTATTGATTTTATGGGAGTATTGTTTTTTTGAGGTTGTTTGATATTCTATTGTTAGTTTTATTAAATATTTGATTTTAAACAAATATTATAATTATTTAAGTGTGGTGAAAACATACTGCTGTATAATTTAACAAGCCTGCATTTTAAATCGTAATTATCAGATTAATAAAGAGAATTCAAATTTATGAATAAGACCTATAATGTTGTTTTCAATAAAAGTATTGGTGAGTATCAAGTTACAAGCGAGCTGACAAGTAACCGAAAAAAAACGAAGAGTACAAAGCGGATATTAGTCACGATGGCTTCACTATTGTTAACAGCTGCGGTGAATATTTCTAATGCACAGATAAAGGTCGATGAGGGAAGAACAGAGCTTCATAATGCCAGTGATATCAGTGGTGATTTAAGCAATGTCTCTTTTAATATTAAAGATCGCGATATTCTGAGTTTAGACGCTTTAAAAAATGCTTTTAAAGCGTATATGGCAGACCCTCATAATGAAGATTACGAGAAAATTGATAAATCTCTGCACGGCTATACGACCAGCATTCATGAATCTATTGAAGATGAGTCATTAGGTCATTTATATATGGCTAAAGATATGGCACTGACGCTTTCTAAAACGATTCATAGTGATTCTGATCAAAATATTGTCATTAGAGCCGATAAGGATCATGAGTTAAAATTATCAGGTGCGACGACGACACTCTTTAATAATGCTAATACATTGATTATGAGTGGCAAGGATTCTTCCCTGTATCCTTCATCGACAATGAGTATTCGAGATAATAAAGTTGTCGGTAATCTTATTGAAAATAGTGGGGATGCGTATTTTGATAGCATTATCTTTGTGAATAATAGGGGGAAGATTACCAATTTTGGCACAATGTTATTTCAAAGCTCAAGCTTTGGTAGTAACGAAGGGGTATTGATAGATAATCATGGTGACCTTGTTATTAAAGATAGCTCTTTTAGTAATCATCAGGGGGTATTTTTTACCACGAGAGGAGACACGATAATTGATAGCTCCGTTTTTGAGCGTAACAATCATGATGGTGCTGTTAAACCTTCTTTGAATATGATTGGTATTGATGGTGGGACGACCATTATCAGAAATTCAATATTTAGAGACAGTAATCAGGCGGCAATATCTGTAGATAAACCCTCGATCTTGATTGTAGAGCATTCACTCTTTGAGAATTTAAGGGTTGATACTAATAATGCCGGGGCTCTTGATGGGTATGTTGCTAAAAAACTACAGGTTTTTGATACTACTTTTAAAGAGAATCATACCTCAAGCCATGGGGGGGCAGTCGCTTTTGTTGCCGGAGATGGTTCAGAAGACAGCCGACTTTTTAAAAACAGTGATTTTATCAAAAATAGTGCAGGAGAATGGGGCGCGGCTATTTACGGCTATAGCGATTTTACGATTGCTGTTGATGAAGGGAAGAGATCTACTTTTAGTGGGAATATCGCTCAAGATAATGGTAGTGGGAGTGGTTATGAGGCGAACTCTATTGCTTCTGCTAACAATTCGGTGACTTTACAAGTGGATGGGATACTCGATATGCGTGATCCTATGTATGCCTTTAATACAGTAAAGAAGCTAGGTTTAGGAAGATGGATGCTAGGAGGGAACAATCGTAATATTACTAATCTTGAAGTTCAAGAAGGTGAGCTTTATCTCTATCGAGAGGGGGAAACAGAGAACGCCAATAAATATAGTGACGATAGTCAAGTGGCCGCAGGGAATCTTACTTTAAGTGGTGATTTTACTCTAGGTGCAGTAGGGAAATATGCGACTTTAAGTGTGAATGGTAATCAGATTCAAGCGAATAACATCTCCTTAAATAACTCAGGGATTGATGGCGGAACGACATTGATCTTTAGAATTGATGGTACCACTTCTCTTGCGGACTCTATCTTAATGTTAGCCGGTAATACGCAAGTTGATAATCTTGTGACAATCGATATAGATTCTTATGATTTGCAAGATACAACGTATCAATTAGTGGAAACGACGGGGCAAGCGGATCTCGATCTTAGTCAATATCAATTAACGATTAATGGTTCCTCCCCTTTAGATGGTAATCGTTTAGAAAATGGATTTAGCCTAGGTTATGGTAGTAATAAAAAAATCATTGAATTAGCGGCTTCTAATCTCGAAAATGTGGTGAATATTTGGGGGGATAAAGCGGGGAATGAACTCGATCTTTGGAGTGAGCTCCATGATAAAAACTGGAGTCACTCTACAGGCGAGTTCTTAAGTGGAGATATCGCTGTTTTCAATGGCAATAGAGCGGGGACAGTAAGGATTGCAGATAATATTCGTTCTGCAGCCATTATTGTGAATGGTACCGAAGATTATGCCTTACAAGGGACTATCATTATTGATGAGGAGAAAACAACCTTTAAAAACAGCCCTAATAATTACTACAATGTATTGGGTAAATTAATCGTTGGTGCACAAGAAGGCTCTCCATTTTCGCATCATTTTAGCGGTGTATTAGATCTTACAGCCACCAAAAATAATCAATTTTCTAATGGTATTGAGATTGAGAGTGGTACATTGAAAGTCTCAGCATTAGATCAGTTAGGGAAAAATACTCTTTATTTGAGTTTTACGGGAAACAGTGATGGGACGCTACTGGTTACGGATGATGCCGATATCACCATTGGTAATGATCATCCCCTGATTCTTAATATTG
>JASLEF010000143.1 GCA_030151245.1 Ignatzschineria sp.
GCCGGAATTGATATCGATTTAAGCCGGAATTTAGCTAGATCTCGTGGTTGCCGATTTCACTATTGATCTTCTTTCAAAGCCGATGAGCGGCAATGGGGGCTGATGTATCTTGATTTAGTCGAAGAGAATGCCGGCACTTATCTTGGTAGAGTTGAAACTAATACCGAAGTTTAGTCAGATCTTGTGATTGCCGATCTCACCGTTGATCTCCTTTCAAAGCCGATGTGCGGCAATGGGGGGCTGATGCGTTTATGCCGACAACTAAGAGACGATGTGCTTATGCCGATGCCGGCAATAACGGCGTTAAAAAATTATTGCGAGATATCGAAGTGGTTAAACTGCCGGCATGCGGCGTGATAAAATCAAAATATTCGCTCCGGCGATGGATTAGCTGTGACAAGAATTGATCTTGGCATAGTCGTAGATTATGCCGGAATTGATATCGATTTAAGCCGGAATTTAGCTAGATCTCGTGGTTGCCGATTTCACTATTGATCTTCTTTCAAAGCCGATGAGCGGCAATGGGGGCTGATGTATCTTGATTTAGTCGAAGAGAATGCCTGAATTTATCTTGATGTACTCGAAGATAATACCGGCACTTAGTCAGATCTTGTGATTGCCGATCTCACTGTCGATCTTCTCTCAAAGCCCATGCGCGGCAATGAGGGTTGATGTGTTCACGCCGGCAACGAAGAGACGATGTGCTTATGCCGGAGTCCGGCAATAAATATGTTAAAAAATCATTGAGAGATATCGATGTGATTAATCTGCCGGCATGCAAGCGTGATAAAACCGAAATATTCGCTCCAGCGATGGATTAGCTGTGATAAGAATTGATCTTGATTTAGTCGAAGAGAGGATGTGCTTATGCCGATGCCGGCAATAAAGGCGTTAAAAAATCATTGCGAGATATCGAAGTGATCAATCTGCCGGCATGCAGGCGTGATAAAAACGAAATATTCGCTCCGGCGATGGGTTAGCTGTGACAAGAACTTATCTTGGCATAGTCGAAGAGATTTTTGAATTTATTAATTGTTTGAATTATCGTAACGGTTATTTTGCCTCTCTCGGCTTTGCATGCGGGAATTTCTAGCTTTTTCTTTAACTATCTCTGATTGTTCACTTGCCCTATAGGGAGTGTGCTCGTCATAGGGGAATAGAATATTTTGAAAAATAAAAAAGACGATAATAGCAGTGATAATGGTGATTAGAGGAATGCCTATGCGAATTATTGGAGTCTTATCTCGTAATAAATAGATGAGTGCAACGATAATGGCGATAAAAGCAACAACAACTAAAATCATAGAAATTCCTTACTGACGTGAATTTGGTTTTTAATGACTTTCGGAGAAAGTTATGAGCTTTTCAAGGTTTTGTTGGCGAGTTGTTTTCAATATAATAAACCAATCTATTATTGTCCAAATTCCAAAACCTCCAACGGTTAAAAGTTTGAGGACCCCAAGTATGGTATTGCCTATATAAAATCGATCAACACCAAAAGTTCCGAAGAAAAAAGAGAGTAGTAGTGCCAATGTCGGATCTTTTAAGTTAAGAGTATTTAATGAAAGCTCTTTTTGTTCTGATAGATTGCTGACTTTTTGTTGAACACTATTGAGGGCTTCTTTAGGAAACTTATCGGCGTTAATGGCTAAGTAAGTTGTGACAAAATTTTCTGTATGATTATTCATAACTAAAACTCCCTTTATAGCATTAGATATATCTTTTAACAAAGATATCAAACTTTTTAGCATTTCTTATACTAAAAACCTAGGAGCATTATCTCAAACATTAAGGATGATTTATATGTCTAAATGAATAATAGCTTTGGTATTAAGAATTGAAATCTGCATCTTCCTTACTTATTTAGCCCATTATTTGCTGGGCTTTTTTTCATGTTTTTTAATATCGGTGACAATCTCTATAACGGCTTTTACTATGGGTAAGTTAACCATTTCTTTTGAGTAAATGAGGTAAGATTTCGATATAAGTTTCACATCTTTAATGATGAGCATGGATATATTAGGATGAGGTTGAAATTCATGTAATCCAACATAACTTACGCCAAGACCTGAAATACTCGCTTCTCGAGCACCTTCGCGGCTTCCGATTTCCAGTATAACTTTTGGGGTGATTTTCTGCTTTTGAATTGCCTTATCAAATATTTTACGAGTATTAGAGCCACGATCTCTATGAATCAGAGGAACTTGTTCAAGCTCACCAAGAGAGATTGATTTTTTCTTAGCTAAAGGCATATGATTTGGGGCGGCGAGAATAATTGGTTGCTCAGTAATACTGAGAGAATAAAGATCCGGGTGCTTCTCATCGGTGGCTAATATCGCAACATCAAGCTCTCCTTTTAACACTCCTTCCATAATTGTATTAGAACTGCCCGGAATGAGTTCGATATTAATTTCTGGATAAAGATTGTGAAAACGCTCTATGACTGGCATAGCGGCGGCAGGACTAACAGCACCAAATGAGAGGGTTCCTATGGTGAGATTACCATGGGCGATCAGCATTTTTCGTGTTTTTTCTTCTAGAGAAAAGAGCATCGAAACTTGTTCAAGTAGCTTTTTTCCAATATTTGTGAGCGTATTGTTGTTACGTTTTCGATAGAATAAGCAGACATTATATTGCTCTTCGAGTTCTTTTACCTGCGCCGTGATGGTGGGTTGAGAAATATGTAGGTAATCGGCAGCTTTAGCAAAGCTACCAAACTTAGCAACGGCATAAAAAGATCGTAACTGAGTGTAGCGCATTGAAGCTTCTCCTAATGTGAAAGCAGGTTAAGATAAAAATATAAACGTTGTTTTTCTATCTCAATCTATTTTTAATTGCCTTTTTTGTCGCTTGATAGTGATCATTTACTGTTATCTTCATTCATATCGCAATTTCAAAATGTTATCTAGCTTTTGAATAGTGAATAACTAGAGAGGATAGAATATATCTTATAATATTGATATTACGTCATTGTGACATATCATCATTTTCAGGCTTATTTTGAGAAGTTTGTCATTCTTATTTGAAGTTATCTATCATAAGTAGAGAATGTTGTAGAGATTTTAAATAGGGGGAGATATTGTCGAGATGTAGAATCTTGGTAAATAATGTTATTGATTACACTTATTATAACAAAGGGTTGCGTTTTTTTTATTGATGAGGTTTTTGGTTGAGGTTCTATTGCTTAAGATTAATTCATGTTACATTAAAAGATCAATCTCACATTTTAGGGGAGCGCTATGAGTTATCAAGATCTGTCATTGAAGAATCAGCAACTACTTGAAAGAAAAGGTGATTATTCTTTATTGGAAAATTATCGACAAGCAGAGGAGTACTTTAGAAGTATCGATATTACTGATAGCGATTTATTATCCCAGGATGAAACTTTTTTAAAAGCCAAGGCGGCATTTAGTCGATGCGAAACAATTTTAAATCAAGCAACTTTTAAGGTTCGTCATCTTGATTTAAAAAATGTTCGCCGTCTAGATCATTTAGATTTAACTTTTGATGATCGTTTAACTGTTTTAATAGGAGAAAATGCGACTGGAAAAACAACGGTATGTGAGAGCCTTACAAAAGCATTATCGTGGGTTTTAAGTGCTATTCGCCGAGAGAATATCGATGGGGTTAATTTGACCGATAATGATATTAAACGGGGAGAGATTGATGCAGAAGTTGTCGTTGATTTGGAGCTAGATGAAGACAACGCCATACATTATTCATTAGCGCATAGTTTACAAGATGGCGCCGAAGAGCAAAAGTCAGACTTTTCTCAGTTACGAGAATATGGGGCTGTTATTCGTGAATGTATTACGGCGAAGGGTTGTGAGGTGACATTACCACTTTTTATTTTTTATAGTGTTAATCGTCCGAATTTTGTGCGGGGAGCACGAAAAATACATCTTAATCGAGCTAGTGCTTATGATCATGCTTTAGATGAGAAGATCCGTATTTCAGATATGATCGAGTGGTTTGTAACATTAGAGAATCTCTCTAGCCAAGAAGCGGGGACGGAACTTCGTGATTTAGAGCAGTTTAGGGCTTTACTGAAAAGTACTTTAGGAGACTTTTTAAATGAAGAGCAAAATGCAGATGTTGTTAAACGCTCATTGTTAGAGGATGCTTTAAGTGGTATTCAACAAAAATTAATCGATACGGATGAGAAGATTGCTGCCCTAAAATGTAGACCTTATTCAACGGCAGAAAAGCTTAAAAAACTTGTCAATGAAACAGTGAAGGATTTAATACCTAATGCGTCCGGAATTTTTGTTGATCGTTCTACTGGCAAGGATCGTGTCGTACTCGATATTTATGGAGAGTTACATGATATTCAATATCTATCGCATGGGCAGCGCTCTGTTTTATTTATGGTCGCCGATTTGCTATCGCGTTTAGAGATTCTCAACCCCCATTTAGAAGATCCTCGTAAAAGTCCTGGAGTTGTGATTATTGATGAAATTGAGCTCCATCTACATCCTACTTGGCAACAGACGATTATTGATTCTTTGCTGAAAATTTTTCCTAATATGCAGTTTATTATTACGACCCATAGCCCGCAGGTGATTTCGACGGTTCATAAAGATCAAATTCGTTTCTTAAAAAATGATTTTAAAACAAATCGAGTGAAGGTGCATGTCCCTAATTTTCAGACGCGAGGATTATCCGCAGATGATATTTTATTACGTATTTTAAATATCGCGGAAGTACCTGATGTGATGGAGTATCAGCAATATCAAGAATTGGAAAAGATGATTGAAAATGGATTAGGTGATACCGAAGAGGGGCGACTACTCTACACATTTTTGTCCAATCACTTTGGTGAAAAAAGTATTGAAATGGAGAAGCTTCGACATCTGAAAAAGTTACAGAGTATTCGAAATAGGTTGAAGTCAAAGAGGGAGAGCCGACAAAAGGATCAACAATAGGAGCATGGTATGAGAAAGTTAACAAGACCTATCAAGCCACCTCGCTGTATACTTCGAGCACAAGATGCCGGCTCAACGAATTGGCAAAGATTACGGGGAAAAGATCGCCGCGAGATTTGGGTGAAGCTTAATGAGATGCAGCATCGAATATGTGCTTATTGTGAGAGGGCTTTTTCAGAAGATGACAGTCATATTGAGCACCTTTACCCTCGAGCGAAATATGAAGGATTAACCTTTGAGTGGAAAAATCTTTTTGGTTCCTGTAATAGTCAATATAGTTGTGGAATTTATAAAGATAGTACAAAGAATCCCCATCAAGTTGATCATGAATTATTGATTAAGCCTGACCAAGATGATCCAACGTATTACTTTCGTTATTATAAGAATGGACGAATGAGTATTCGGCCCCGCCTATCCGATGCGGAATATTTAGTTGCTAGAGAGACGATTTTGGCTTTTAATTTAAATCATCGAACGTTAGTTAGCTTACGGCAACATCACTTATCTCCACTTGTTCAGTTAGAAGAGGAGTTTATTTTGTGGTGTGATCTTTGTGAAGAACATCCTGAAATGGAGGTTGATTTAGCTGCAGAAATTCGTTCATTGCTTATCGAGCAAGTAGATACACCGTTTCAGTCTATTAAACAACACTATATTCGGGAACACCTTGATCTATTAGGATTAGTGAGCGATAGCTTTATTGCTAGAAAAGGGGGGGCATCGCTACAAAAATCACGGAAGACGAATGCAAAAAGTCGTAAGAAAACTCGTAAAAAACGATATAATCGACATTATAACAATCGCACAAAGCTTGGAAGAAATAGTAAAAAAAGACGGACTAAAAATAGCCATGTATCTCGTACAAAGAAGATGCGGTCATCAGCTAATTCCCGGCAGAAATAGTCCTGATTTTGGTAGTAATAATTTTATAACTGATGTGCTTAGAATCGTAAAAATAGCTGTTTTTAAGTGATATTAGTGATGCCATATACGACAAAGGAGATAGATTAATGATTACAAGAATTAATAAAGCAGCAAGAATGTCAGATGCCGTTATTTATCAAAATACTCTCTATTATACAGCTGTCCCAACATGTATTGAAAATGATATTTATCTTCAAATGCAAAGTACCTTAGTAGATATTGATCAGATGTTAGCGAAGGTGGGGACTGATAAATCAAAAATTTTAGATGTGACGATTTTTCTAGTAAATAGTCTAGATTTTGAGGGGATGAACCGAGCATGGGATGAATGGGTTGATTCAGATAATGCCCCTGTTCGATGTACTGTACAAGCAGGCTTGATGTCGGTAGATTGGAAGGTTGAAATAAAGATTGTTGTTGCAATTTGATGAGTGATCTACTTTGTACTTTTTGATAAAGATAGTCTGTTTAGACAGACTATTTTTTTTTTGACTGAGAGAGGATGCATGAGACTCATCGTATAAGATTGCCAGCGATAGAAGAAATATATTTTTTGTAAGTAGTTATCTTTTATCTTCTTGGTAGATGATTTGTTATAGAGATTTTTATAAAAAATAATAATTTAATAAATTCTATAGCTTATATTATAAGTCATATTAATACGATTCTTATGACCCAAAAGACCTATATAGCTATTTTTTGTAGGGCTGTATACTTCTGACAGGACGAAATGTCTGATTAGGTGTTATTTCTGGAGAATATAGTTTTAATATTGAATGTTATACTTTTATTTTAGAAGTATTATTCGATTGTAAATTATAATTTTTCATTGTTTTTCATTATATTAATAAATATTTTTTAATAAATTTTGCTCTAGTGGGAGCAGCAGTATATAATTGCGATATACTTACGTAAGTTGTTGTTTTTAATTGTAAATAGTTATTTACAGTTTACATAATAAAATTTACAACTGATATCTTATAATTGCACTTAAGGACATTCCTTTTAGTTTATTGATTTGAATAGTCCCTTTTCTTTTTCTTTTATGAAGGATGAATATAATTATGAAAAAAAATTTATTAACGACTGCAGCTCTCTCGCTTTTATTAACGACGGGTATTGCTTCTGCTCAAAGTAATTATTCTGTGGGTGAAATTGAGTTTAAAGGTGAAGTGACAACGGCTTCTTGCTCACTTAACCCTATTGCACCCGTTGATCTTGGTTCTGTTTCAACAAGAGAGTTCTCCGAATCAGGGAAAGTTGGAGGATGGGGAAAAACAGTTATCGAGTTTGTTAACTGCGATATGAAAACAGATACGAATGCAGATGGGATCGAAGGTATTACTTTAACTATTCAACAAGGCGCCGTTGACCCTGTGAGTTCTGAATTATGGGCTAATACTACCGGTACCGCAACAGGTGTTGGAATTAGAGTAAAAGTTGATAATCAAATTATTAAGCCAGATGGTAGTGCTCAGGGGATTAAGAAAAGCTCTTTCCGTCCAGATGGATCATTAACTTATGATGTTTATGGGCAAATGGAATCAGTAGATGTTGCTACAGCTGGTAAAGTCGCAACGACAGTTAGCTTTATCGCAAACTATAAATAAGAGAACAATTGAATGCTTCATGTTCTAGTTAGACATAAGCAGGTGCTAGCGCTTGAGCTAAGGCGCTAGTACATCTCTTAATGAAGGATTTTATCAAAGCAAGGACCGCTACAATTTTTATGATTTTAGATAAAAAGTCTCATAGTATATCCAATCTGGAAATCTAGTATTGAATAAAGAGGCTTCTTCAGGTGATTGACCATCTTTGAAAAAAAGAAGTTTCTAAAATCATAAGATTATTTGCTACAGGATGTTATTGCTGATCCTATGAAGGAGAGCATTGCCGTTAATATTGATAGATATCGTCAGAAGTCGTGATGAATATTATGAATATCAAAAGGATATATTGTGGGGAAGTTAGCAGCTTTATTGTGGTGATATTTCAATAAAAGTACTTTTTGATTTAAGTTTGTCATATGACCTAAAATCTAAGAGAATAGCTCTTATAAACTCCGTTTAGGCTTGTTATTTAGAGCAGAGAGAGGGAAAGTTAAGATAGGTTATTTTTTAATAATATTGAAACACTTTTTGTAAATTCTCAGTCCATTTTATGAAGTTCTTATCAAATACCTGTATTGGAGTAAAGTTTATCTTCTCATCAACTAATTGAACCTGATAGATTGAGTTTTTCATGTGTATCGGATTTGATTTTAAATAAGGCTTAATAGGTAATGTTTTTTAGGAAACCGGAAATAGTACAACAATTGAAATTTGTGGTATTGGTGCTCTTATCTACTCTTATTTCGAAGACTTATGCTGTTGAATTTGATAGTTCAGTTCTTGCATCCCTTGGATTTACCGATGTTGACCTAAGCGCCTTTAGTGGTAGTCAGGATCAGTTTTCTGGTGAATATATCGTGACGATTAATATAAATGAACGCCCTGTCCTTTACCATCAACCTGTTTATTTTTATACGGAAGAGGAGCAGAGCCATCTCTGTTTTACTCATGAATTACTAGATGACTTACCGATTAAAAAAGAGTTTACAAAGGCATTGCAACGTAAAAAAGGACATCTGACAGAGGCTGGAGAATGTTTCTCTGTCGCATCTTTGGACGAATCTATTAATACTCACTTTGATGGGGAACAACAACGATTAGAGTTAAGTATCCCTCATCTATATTTAGAAGACTTTGATGATCGTTGGGTTGCACCTCGTCAAAGGGATCATGGCATCTCAGGTATTGTTTTAGATTATAGTTTATTGACAACGAGCAATCGTTTAAAAAAGGTAGGGAGTGGTTACCAGACAACTAGTAGTTTAAGAAGTTATGGGGTGCTCGGCGCGAATATTGGACGTTTTCGTTTTAGAGCGGATTATCAATATAGTTCTAAAAAATATGGCAGTGGTGATAAATTAGAGTGGACTCAAACTTACGCTTTTACAGATATTGCCGCTATAAATTCTAAGCTGTATGTGGGAGAGCTTTTTTCTCGTAGTCATATTTTTGACAGTGTTCGATTTAAAGGTGTGAGTTTATTTAGCGATGAAAATATGATGCCTTCTTTTCTGCAAGGATATTCTCCACAGATAACGGGAACAGCGGTAACGAATGCTATTGTGACTGTGACGCAGTATGGACAAGTTCTACGTACAGTTCAGGTGCCGGCAGGACCTTTTGCAATATCGGATATCCCAACTTATGTTTCAGGAACGGTGGATGTTGAAATTGAAAATGATAATGGGGAACATCAAATCTATCAAGTAGATATTTCTCATGTTCCTTACCTGACTCGAAAGGGGCAATTTCGTTATAATGCGAATGCTGGAAAATTATCCCCACTTGTCGATGATATCAATATTAAAACACATTTTATTTCAGTTGATGGGTCATTTGGTTTAACAAATAATACCTCCTTATTGGGCGGGGTTGTTACGACGACGGATAATCGGTATCGGGCCATGAGTATGGGATTAGGACTGAATCTTGAGAAGTTTGGGGCTATCTCTTTTGATGTTACTCAATCTGAGAGTAAGAATAGAAATAATGAATCTTTAAAAGGTAATAACTATCGAATAAATTATGCGAAGAGATTTGGGCAAACAACTACTTTTAATCTTTCTGCTTATCGTTCTGGGAATAGGAGTTATCAGACTTTAAATGGCTATATTAATGCACAAAAGTCAGAAAATTTAATGGGGTATTTGGATAAGGAGCGGTTTTCTATAAGTCTTTCTCAAACGATTCCTTCACTGAATGCGAATATTTATGCGACGGTCTCTAAGAGTTCTCGTTGGGGGGGCGGTAATAACACCAACTATAATATTTCAGCGAGTAGGACGATTCAAGAAGGGATGTTTCAAAACACCTCAGTGCAGTTATCAGTCATGAAAAGTCGCTATGATTCAGGGCGCTCAGATCATCAAGTATCATTTTTCTTGACGATTCCTTTAGAAACAGAAAACTATGCTAGAGTTCAATATTCGGCAAATTATAATAAATCGAAATACATGGATCACCAAGCGACCTATTACCAAGATTTATGGGGGGGGTATGCTTCAGTCGGGGCTAGCGCTTATCATAAAAGAGATTTCAGCGGTGGTATCGATTATAGTTTGAATGCTTCTTATAATAAGGAGACTCGTTATGGACGTGTCACTACGACGGTAGATTACTCTGAAAGTGGGCAACAGTATACTGCTGGGTTCGATGGATCTCTCACCATTACGAAGCACGGAATCGCAACTCATCCAAGAGTTTTTAATGAAGGTGCTAGATTAATTATTGATGCAGGAGCTTCAGGGGTAAAAATTACTAATAGTCATAATGTTTCTAATATTTTTGGATTAGTGGGGGTTAGTAATGTCCCCAGTTATTACTATTCGACATATGTTGTAGATAACGATCAACTACCTGAAAACTTAGAGATACAAGATAGTGTCTTTAGAGTTGCGGTAAGTGATGGTGCGATTGCCTATAGACCAACGGGGGCTATTAGTGGTATTCAGGGGTTGACGGTTATTACATTACCAGATGGAACTCATCCCCCTTTTGGTGCAGTTGTTTATCGGAAAGGGAAGATTAGTCAAGAGGTTGGTATCGTTGCAGAGGATGGATTAACTTATCTGTCTGGAATAAATAGAAATGCAGAATTTATTGTAAAATGGAATAAAGATTATGCCTGTAAGTTATCTATAACATCTTTAAATCAGGAAGATCTTCGAAACTTAACTTGTAATATGGAATTGTAAATGATGAAAAAGCTCATAATTTTTGCCTTATTAATCTTTAACTTTACTTATGCTCAGCTGTCTTTTGATAGAACAAGATTGGTATTTGATCATAATAATAGTCAATCCCAGTCTATTATTGTAGAAAATAGTAGTCGCAATGCACCTTATTTAGCCCAAGCATGGATTGAGGATGAGTCGGGTGCAAAGATTGCAGAGCCTTTAGCTGCCTTACCCGTATTACAGCGAATTAACCCAGGACAGAAAAAACAGGTCAAAGTAAGTTTTGTCGGAAATAGCGCTAAATTGCCGAAGGATAGAGAAAGTCTGTTTTTTATAAATGTGCTTGGTGTTCCCCCTAAAGATGGGAGTAATCAAAGCCAAATTAGTGTGGTGATTCAATCTAAATTAAAGTTGTTTTATAGACCGAAAGGATTGCCAAGATATGATAATAATAGCTGGATTAATGAGATGCGAGTCTCGAAAGTCAACCATGGTCTTCGATTAGAAAACCCTACACCCTATCATATTGTTATCTATGGCTTTGGAAGTCAGAAAACAGGAAAGATTACCGAGAGGGACGTTGTGTTGAAGCCATTTAGTACAGAAACAGTCTCTGTGAAAACAAATAATACGCCATTTATCTATTATATTAACGATTTCGGCGGCGCTGACTCAGTGAACTATACATGTAGTGGTGCGACTTGTAACTTGTCTTCTAAGAAGTAAAAATTAATTAAAAGTAAATCCAATGAAAAAACATCTTTTTAGGTTAAAAAAGTTTTTTTTATGTAGTCTCTTACTGGGATCAATATTGATCCCGGCAATTGCTTGGGGGCAGAGCTGTACTATTACCGGTGGAATACCAGATAGATATGATAATGCAATTAAAAGAGATCTTATTTTAAATTCATTAAATAAGCAGGTTTTTTCAGGAGTTCTGACTATTGATTGTCGTCGTAGTTTTAGTGCGACATTTACATTCACTAGTGCGAGAGCTCTTGAGGCAAGTGCAATGTACACCCGTGCTCTTATGTTCAGCTATGGAATGTCATCTTCAGGTCATGATCCTGTCGCAGGATATCTTGATGCTGATATCTATTATAAGCTTAAGGAATCGGGGCATATACTTGTTAATGAGAGGGTTGATCTTGTTACCCGATCAATTAATGGGGGTCCTTCAGGGGTCGGAGGTACTGTGATAAATCTACCTGGTGGTAAAGTTTATATGTTAGAGTATACGGTCGTAGTTGATGCGCAAAAGTTAGGCTATCAAGAGAATAATAACAAGCAAGAACTGGTGTTAAGACTACTAGATATTTCATTTCCCGCGTCAGGCGCAATGGAGCGTTCAGTAACTTTTTTTATGCCGCTTGATTCTCGAAATAGAGAACTTTGTAATGCAAGTGCCTTTGAAGTTATGGTTCCTAATCGTAATATAGATTTTGGAGCACTGAGTGAGTCTAGCTTTGCGAATGGGCAGAGCCATTTTAGAACGGGAATGATTATTGCAAAGATGAAGCCTGATAATGGTTGCAAAACTGAACTTCAGCCGCGCGTTACCCTTTATGCGATAGGAACACCTAACTCACAAAATGAGGTTCCGATAGGGGATAGCGGTTTATTACTTTCTGTAAAGGCAAAGTTAGGAAGAGAATCTAATGAGACCGTGGAGTTTGGTAAAAAATATGAGGGGAGTACAATTCCTTTGAATGGGATGGATCAGAGAGAGGAGATGTTCTTCTATATTAGAAAAGATCCTAGTAAGCCATTAAAACCGGGAGGCTTTTCGACAACAGTAAGATATGTTTATAGCTATCGTTAGAAAGTACGGAAAGTGCATCTCAAAAGTTTTAGGAGATAATAATTTCTCGGTATCATCTCCTTATGTTAGCACTATGGGTGTGGAAATATAAATTTGAAGTTCGAGTATTTAACGGATCTTAAGCTTATTTATTAGGAAGTCATTTAGTTAATATAGGGTATATGGATGAAAAAACTTACTTACGTGTTTCTATTATTACTATTTCCTATTAGTTTTGCTCAATGTAAGGATGATTACTGTCTCTATGAGGGAGAGTTTTATATTTCGGGGACAATTTTAAGAAAGCCTTTTTGTCAGTTAGCCGAGAGTGAGATTTTAGATCTTGGGACCATGACAACGGAAATGAAACAGAGTGATTGGGGGTCTATTGACTTGCAATTTTATGATTGTGATATAAGAACCGATGAAAACCCACAAGGTAATACGACGGGGGTCTCTTTGGCAATATCCCCAGATCTAAATCCTTCGGCTCCTTTGTGGGAGAATAGAGATGGGAGTGCTGAGAATGTCGGGATTAGATTGAGGATTGAGGGACGAGATATTTCCCCTCAAGGGACCGGTTCTCAACCACTCGTTAAAGATGCAGGAGCGGATGGAACTGTTAGTTTTAAAATTGAAGCGCAAATGGTGGCAACTGGTCAAGTTTCAGTGGGAAGCGTTAAAAGACATATTAGTTTTGTCGCCACTTATAAATAGTAATCGTTTTTATCCAGTTATTGAACACTTATGTGAAAATATTGGTTGCCCACAGGTTTCTGCCTCAGTAATGAAATAGCTTTCTGTGAGAAAATCTTAACCTTAAAGAATTAATATAATGAAAAGGGGTAAAGTTATCTTATTAAAAGTTCTTTTAAAAGTAGGCGCACGACTGGTGAGAAGTTTGCATATTTTGTCATTTAGGTGCTGTAGTTATGACTGATACACTTCAAGCAATAGGATGATATTCTATGAATGTTATTAAGAATTATTGAACATTGATAGATGGTCACTGCGGTAGTGATGAGTGGATTGTTAAAGAGTTTGAATATGTAGAAATGTTTTGAACCTTTAACTAGTTCTAGTTCTAGTTTTACTTATTTTAGAGAATAAAATGCCCGATGATTTTATCGGGCATTTTGCATTTTATTATATTTGCTTACATTCGATAATGAACATTATCATTGATCTATCGGCATTTTAAAGCTTCTTTTCAGAATCTTCTTTTTGTTGTGTGGTATCTTCTGCCAGAGCATCTGTAGTCTCGGAAGTCTCTTTGATGGTATCAGTAGATTCAACAGTATCTTCGTCGCACTCTTCCGTGTCCGGGTCGCAATCTGCATCATTTTCTTCAATACGAGTCATTCCGACTAGGGTATCTTTCTCATCTAAACGAATGAGTCGAACTCCTTGTGTATTACGGCCAAGAATAGAGACTTCATTCACTGCTGTACGAACGAGTACTCCGTTACAGGAGATGAGCATCACTTCATCTTCATCTTCCACGATACATGCACCGATGATTTGACCATTACGCTCAGAGGTTTGGATACCGATAACCCCTTTACCGCCACGATTACGTTTTGCAAACTCTTCAATGCGAGTTCGTTTACCATAACCATGCTCTGTTGCGATAAGGACAACACCTTCATCTTCTGCAAGCATCATTGAGATAACGCGTTGATCTTCAACAAGGGTAATACCTTTCACCCCACGTGATCCACGGCCGGTAGAGCGAACGTCTTCTTCACTAAAGCGGTTGACAAGCCCAGTATTGGTGAAGAGCATAATATCATTATCACCGTTGGTGATCTCTGTCCCGATAAGTTCATCACCTTCATCGAGGTTCACAGCGATTAAGCCACTTGAACGTTGGCTTTGGAAACTAGAAAGTACTGTTTTTTTCACAACGCCGTATTTGGTTGCCATGAAGATATAACGGTCATCATCGTAGCTATCGACTGGAAGCATAGAAGTAATACGTTCATCCGCTTCTAAAGGTAATAAGTTGATAATAGGGCGACCTGATGCGCCGCGTCCTGCTTCAGGTAATTCAAATGCACGGAGCCAATAAACTTTCCCGTAAGAGGAGAAGCACATGAGCTGAGCATGTGTACTAACCACCATTAAGTGTTCAACATCATCTTCATCTACCACACGAGCGGCTGATTTCCCACGACCTCCTCGGCGTTGTGCGCGATATTCATCGAGTTTTTGATATTTGATATAGCCACGGCGAGAAAGTGTCACTACCACATCTTCTTCAGCGATTAAGTCTTCAAGATTGATATCTTCGGCAGCTTCACGGATTTCTGTACGGCGCTCATCACCGAAATCGTCACGAACAGCGATTAACTCTTCTTCGATGACTTCACGTAAGCGATCTGGATTCACGAGGATTTCGATTAACTCACGAATCGTATCTAAAAGACCTTTGTATTCATCAAGAATTTTATCTTGTTCAAGTCCTGTTAAGCGTTGTAAACGCATGTCGAGGATTGCTTGTGCCTGCTCTTCTGAGAGCTTGTATTCTGTACCGATTAAACCGACTTCACCTAAGCCATCCGGCGTTGTTTTAAGTTCTGCTGCTCGTTCAAGCATTGCAGAAACTTCACCTGGGGCCCAGCTACGAGCGAGCATACGTTCTTTCGCTTCTGCGCCTGTTGCGGAGGTTCTGATGAGTTGAATCATCTCATCGATATTTGCAAGCGCAACGGTTAAACCTTCCAAAAGGTGTGCACGGCTTCTTGCGCGTTTTAAGTCAAAAATTGTACGGCGCGTAATCACTTCACGGCGGTGAAGGAGGAATGCTTCTAAGACTTCTTTTAAGTTGAGAAGTTTTGGTTGACCACGATCGATGGCAACCATGTTTACACCGAAACTTGATTGCAAGGCTGTGTGTTTATAGAGTTGGTTTAAGATCACTTCGCCCATCTCACCGCGACGAAGTTCGATCACAATACGCATACCGTCTTTGTCAGATTCATCACGTAAGCCATCCGGTGCAATACCTTCGATCACTTTCTCGCGGTAAAGCTCAACGATGCGTTCGATGAGTCTCGCTTTGTTGACTTGATAAGGGATTTCGGTAATAACAATGACATCACGACCGCGTTTTTCATCGTGTTCAATTTCCGCTCTTGCTCGCATGACAACACGTCCACGCCCTGTATGGTACGCTTCGCGGATACCGCGAGTCCCGTTAATAATGCCGGCAGTTGGGAAATCTGGTGCCGGGATATATTCCATAAGCTCATCGATGGTAAGCTCTGAATTATGGAGAAGAGCTAGTGAAGCATTGATTGTTTCCGTCAAGTTGTGCGGCGGAATATTGGTTGCCATTCCGACAGCAATCCCGGCAGAACCATTGACGAGTAGATTCGGAATTCTCGTAGGGAGAACAGAGGGTTCAGTCTCTGATTCATCGTAGTTAGGGGTGAAATCGACAGTCTCTTTATCGATATCTTGCAATAGAGCTTCTGCGATTTTACTCATTCTCACTTCGGTGTAACGCATTGCCGCAGCTGAGTCACCATCGATTGAACCAAAGTTTCCTTGCCCATCAATCAGCATGTAACGAAGGGAGAAGTTTTGCGCCATTCGTACAACGGTATCATAAATTGCTAAGTCACCGTGGGGGTGATATTTACCCATCACATCCCCGACGATACGGGCGGATTTTTTATAGGGCTTATTCCAATGATTATTTGTCTGATTCATGGAGTGAAGTATTCGTCTGTGAACGGGCTTTAACCCATCGCGGACATCTGGGAGCGCACGACCAATGATGACGCTCATGGCGTAATCAAGATAGGAGCTTCGCATCTCCTCTTCTAAACTAATCGGGACAATCTCTTTGGCAAAATCACTCATTGAACCAACCTCTATGATGAAATTATTATAATGTATAAACAGTCATGAATTATAACATAATTTGCCAAATTAATCGTCTGTTTAAGCAAGAAATTCGCTTATAAATAGAGTTTTGGGTGATTTGCGCAATCCCCCTAGGGCATTTGTAAAAAACTGTCTAAAAGAGAGAATTTATAGAAGTAGCACACAAAAGGGATTAAGAGTTTAAAATAAGATAGGATTCTTCGGGAGGTCTTTTGAGGAGTCATTGGTGAGATCATCCCAGCTTTTTAAAGAGCGGATCTAACTTCTTTGAGAAGCTTTTTTGATGAGAGAAATTGGCTATGAAAGCAATGAAATGAAGGGTTTATGAATCATCTGATTGAAATAGTGAGAATTTTGGGAAGTTGTACTACAATGAATCTTCTCAAGTCGATTGATCCTTGCAGGAAAGCATAAACAAATATGTTTCAAATATATCAGAAAACTATTCTTTTGTTCACGGCGCTTTTTTTGATTGCGGGATGTGGACAGACTGGCGCGCTTTACATCGCAAAGAGCGAAGCAGAGCATAATGATGGGCACTTTATGACAAGTTATAAAAAAGATGAAAATTGATCAGGTTCTTTTAACAGAAGTGGCAGAAGCGTTCTCAACGCCGCTCTACATTTACTCCGCAGAAAAAATATTAAGTAATTATGAAGCTTATCATCAGGGGTTTGGAGATTATCCACATTTAGTTTGCTATGCGGTAAAAGCAAATAGCAACTTATCCGTATTAAAGCTACTTGCAGAGGCAGGGTCTGGATTTGATATCGTGTCAAAAGGGGAGCTGAAACGGGTATTAGCTGCAGGTGGAGATCCGAAAAAAGTGGTTTATTCAGGGGTTGGGAAAAAGGAATCTGATTTAGAATTTGCTCTAAAAACGGGAATTGGCTGTTTTAATATCGAATCGGTTGCTGAAGTTTATATGCTCAATCGTGTTGCAACACGA
The DNA here is from genome assembly GCA_030151245.1 of Ignatzschineria sp. Taxonomy (GTDB): domain Bacteria; phylum Pseudomonadota; class Gammaproteobacteria; order Cardiobacteriales; family Wohlfahrtiimonadaceae; genus Ignatzschineria. Next base: position 17,280 of record JASLEF010000143.1, read on the forward strand.
TTAGGTGTTAAGGCGCCGGTTTCGCTTCGTATTAATCCGAATGTAGATGCAAAAACACATCCGTATATTTCGACGGGCCTTAAAGAGAATAAGTTTGGCATTAGCATGGAAGATGCGTTGCCGATGTATCGTGAAATGGCAAGAATGTCGGCATTAGAGATCCACGGCATCGATTTTCATATCGGTTCACAGCTTACGGAGATTGAGCCTTATGCGGAAGCACTTGACTTAACATTAGCACTGATTGATGAGTTGTCAGAGTTAGGTATTCACTTAAAGCATCTCGATATGGGGGGCGGTTTAGGGATTCGTTATGAAGATGAAACATTGATTGATCCTGCAAAATGGATTGCTCAGGCGATTGATAAAATTGGGGATCGAGATTTAAAGATTCTCATTGAGCCTGGACGTTCTATTGTTGGAGATGCCGGTGTATTAGTAACGCAAGTGATCTTAACGAAAGAGAATGAGGGGAAAAATTTTGCGATCGTTGATGCAGCGATGAATGATCTCATTCGTCCGGCACTTTATGATGCGTGGATGAATATTATTAATCTCGATGAAGATTCTGAAAGCGAATTAAAGAATTACGATATTGTGGGCCCTATTTGTGAAACGGGTGACTTTATCGGGAAAGATCGTGAACTTGCTCTGACGAGTGGTGATTATTTGGCAGTGACGCATGCCGGGGCTTATGGATTTACGATGGCTTCTAATTACAACTCACGCGGACGAGCGGCCGAAGTCCTGCTGGAAAATGGGAAGGCTCGATTGATTCGTGCACGAGAAACCGAAGAATCGCTCTACGAGAATGAAACCGCATATCTGTAAAGATACCTTGCGGAATTAGGATAACAGGACGAAAAGAATTGCAGAAAAAATCCCAAAGCGCTTGGCGCTTTGGGATTTTATTTTTAAAATAGCGCAAAATGAATTTGCCGAATAAAAGCTAGGAAAGAAACATGTTAAAACTCTCAGATTATGATTATCACCTTCCCGAAGAATTAATTGCCCAATTTCCCCCAAAAGTTCGGGGAACATCACGTCTGTTAGTGCCAGCTACCGGCAAACTTAATGATCATACATTTGAAGATTTAATTGATTATCTCCACGAAGGGGACCGTATTATTATCAATAATACGCGTGTTTTACCGGCAAGATTATTTGGGAGTAAAGAGACCGGCGGTAAAGTCGAAATTATGGTGGAACGATTGGTGAGTGAAACCGAAGTATTGGCGCAAATTAAAGCCAGTAAGGCCTTGAAAGAAGGGCAGCAGGTTTTTATTAATGATATGCCGATGCTGGAAATGGTGTCGCGAGATGATGCTTTCTTCTTGTTGAAGACGATTGATAATTCGCCAATCGCCAAAGTATTGGAAGCTTATGGTCATTTGCCATTACCGCCCTATATTACTAGAAGTGATGAGGAGCTGGATCAGTCTCGTTATCAAACCGTATTTAATAAAGAAGAAGGCGCGGTTGCAGCGCCTACGGCGGGATTGCACTTTACGGAAGAGTTTTTAGAGAAGATCAAAGCAAAAGGCATTGATGTGACCGAAATTACGCTTCATGTGGGCGCGGGGACTTTCCAACCGATTCGTCATGAAGATCTTAATGAACATCAGATGCATAAAGAGTGGATTTCAGTACCACAATCGGCAGTAGATGAGATCAATGCAACAAAAGCAAAGGGTGGGCGTGTGATTGCCATCGGGACAACGGCGGTAAGGGCACTTGAGTCGGCAGGACTTTCCGGAGATCTCAAAGCATTTACCGGCGATACCAATATTTTTATCAAGCCGGGATTCACGTTCAATGTGATCGATGGACTGCTGACGAATTTCCATTTACCAAAATCTACGTTGTTAGTATTGGTTTCCACGCTAATGGGCAAAGAGAGAATGGAAGAAGTATATGCCCATGCCGTGAATGAGAAGTATCGTTTTTTCAGCTACGGCGATAGTATGTTATTAATTCCTGAGATGGATCGAATTAAGGAGTAAGTTGTGGCGAAAAAACAGTTAACGATGCAGGATGCTAAAACGTTATCGCTTTCATCTCTAGGCGGCGCGTTAGAGTTTTATGATTTTATAGTCTTTTTAACATTTGCATCAACATTAAAGGTTCTCTTTTTCCCGTCAGAATCAGAGCTGATCGCGACAGTTATGACTTATTTAACCTATGCGATCGCCTATTTTGTTCGGCCTTTGAGCGGCATTGTGTTAGCGCATTTTGGGGATCTAATCGGGCGAAAAAAAGTCTTTATGTTTTCGCTCTTCATGATGGCAATCCCGACGCTCTGTATCGGTTTGTTGCCCACTTATGAGTCGATTGGTTATTTTGCTCCGGTATTGTTGTTAACTATGAGAATCTTACAAGGTGTTGCGCTTGGTGGAGAAGTGCCGAGTGCGCATGTTTTTGTGACAGAGCATGTACCGAGTAATCGTTTCGGGATTGCTAATAGTACCATTGCCGCAGGCTTAACCTTCGGGGTATTGATCGGACATTTTGTCTCCACGATGATGAGCATCAGCTTCACAGCAGAAGAGACGCTCTCCTATGCATGGCGGATTCCCTTTATTCTTGGTGGTGTTTTAGGATTGTTGGCGGTTTATCTACGCCGATATCTGCAAGAAACGCCGGTCTTTTTAGAGATGCAGAAGAAGAAATCCCTTCATGCCGGAACGCCGATGAAAACGATTTTAAAGGATTTTAGACCACAAGCATTTATTGCGACTTTAAGCACATGGCTCCTAATTGCCGGCGTTGTCTTGGTACTCTTGGCACCCAATCTCATGAAGTCTGATATGTTCGGCATGGATGCAAGTTTCGTCAATAGAGCAGCACTTGTGGCAACTTTTATGAATATTGTGGGAAGTCTCTCTGCCGGGATATTAGTGGATCGTTTTGGGCTGCGTCAAACACTGTTTGGTTTTGCCGTATTATTGGCGATCACAAGTTTTATTTTCTTCCATTCATTAGGAAGTGCGGATCTATCGCAAGTCGGTATTTTGTATGCAATAGCTTCTTTCTTTTTAGGGATTGTCGCCTGCGTACCGATGAT
>JASLEF010000162.1 GCA_030151245.1 Ignatzschineria sp.
AATTTCACAAAATTTAGATATCTCTTATCATAATCAGTGGTTATCTAAAAAAACTACGCCAAAGACCGCGTCATTAGGCTCTAAAAATAATCGTCAACGTCATCTTCATAAGTCTTATACTGCAACTGAACTGATCAATACTGGAGAGCACCACTCAATTTTAGTTATTGATGAGGTCATCACAACTAAAACTACGGCTCTTGAGATTCAACGTGCATTGCTAGAGGGAAATCCTACGATGGATCTCCACTTCTTTGCTTTTGCCAATACTTACTATCAGCATGCTTACAACCAGATCTTGTTGCGAAAACCTGAAAAAATCGCAGCTTAGATATTTTATGAAATATTATAAATCAAAAATATCTTGTTGAAATTCAGATAATAAGCCTGAATCCATATGACTCATTGCTGATGCGTTCTTGCGAACTTTGAGTTGCTGAATCCAATATTGCACATCATTTCTATCAGCAATGGCAGCTGCTTTTTTTTCATCAAGATAGAATTGATTCCCTGATATTGAAGCATTCCCCTTAAAATAATCTGGCATTTTCAATGCTAAGAGAGGGCGGTGATATTTAATCGCAGCATTCGCAGCATGAATTGATCCTCCGCTAAGTGTACTTTCTAGGAGAAAAGTCGCTTGCGAAATTCCTGCTTGTAAACGATCTCTATGGACAAAAAGCCCTCTGTGAGGCGCTTCTCCCCACAAATACTCACTCAATAACAGACCATCATTTTCCAGGATACTCTCTGCCAATAATTGATGTTTTTTTGGGAAAACTGTCTGTAATCCATGAGCCAATATCGCAGTTGTCGCCTTGTTAGCGCGCACTGAAGCTTCATGCCCAATAGCATCACACCCCTCTGCCAATCCACTAACAATATGAATATTTTCAGCCACAAGATGCTCAGCAATTTTTATCCCCGCTTTTATCGTATAAGGTAACGGATTTCTTGTACCAATAACAGCTAAAGTCACATCTTGATTTAGACGTTCTAAATTCCCTTGATAATAGAGGATCATTGGAGGGTTTTTCAATTGTCGTAATAAATCAGGATAATCCTCCTCAAAAAAGCTTACTGTCTGAACCCCTGCCATATCTGACTTTTCTAACCTTTGGTTAACAATATCAAGTTGATAGCGCCACCTCGCATAATGTTCATTACATATCCTCGTTGGCCATAATTGACACGCAAAATCAAAAAGTTCCTTTTCTTCCATCTCTGCTAAAGAGATTTCCATCGATTCTAAAATACGAATCATCTCAAATGCTCGCTGACTGCCAACTGTTGGCAAAGCTAATATTTGTAAAATTTTCTCTGTTGATAACAAAACTGATTCCTTGCTCTTTATCACTCTCGATCACTCGCTATTAAAAATCCAGCGTCATATTATTCCAAAGATCTCTATAGATACGATTTAACACAAGATAATTCCCTCCAAAAGGGATTGATCTTCCCATTTCCATACAAGACTATCCTGATGCAATGGATACAAGCGGATATCATCCTCTCGAAGATCCATCGTATTTTCTAGCTTTTGCAATAATTGTCCAATATTTTTTGCCTTATCAACAATAAAAACACTCTTTTGTAAAGGTAACCCGTAATTGACCAATATTTTGTGAATACGGGATAGTCGACGTTTATCAGTAATATCATAAGAGATTAAATAGCGCATATATTACGAAATCCTTTGCTCAATTAAGGATGTTAATTCAAAAATATTATGAAAGTTCTCCAATCCCTTCATCTGTTTCCATTGTGGGAGTTTCTGCTGAATTAAACTAAATAACAGTTGTTTTTCTGCCTTAATCCGCGTTCTTTTGGATAATAAAAAACTTTCATAAGCCTCATAAAACCTTAATCTTCCTGCTTTCCCCATTTCACAACGATCGCCTTTCATGACAAAGTCTTCCTTTCTTAAAATCCCCTCTTTAAAACAGTCTAAAGCCCACTGATCGTAAAGGGGACGCAAGGTCTCCATTAAATCACTCGCTAGTGATTCGCGTCCAAAGTTGACTTGATGATAAAATCCAATATAAGGATCTAAACCCATCATATAGATCTCTCTCACCCAATATTGATGCAATAAAGTGTAACCTAACGACAATACAACATTAAATGGATCTTTCGGCGGTCGCTTATTTCGTCCATTAAAGGTTAATGATGCGGGAATAAACGCTGCTAATTCTCTAAAATAATAATTTGCAGCAGCCCCCTCAAATCCTAATAAAGACTCAATACTCCCCATTTTTGCTAAATTCTCTCGTAAATGATGACGCTTCAATGTTAATTCTTTCAATAAATATTGATAGCCTCCCCCTTTATCCGCACGTTCTTGTAAATGTTGAAGCTGTGCATTAATTTTTCTAAAAACCTGTTCTTTTGCAAACTCTAAACAAAATATGACATCCTGGGAAAGGTAAAGCTGCACTTGCCGGCGAAGAGCGTCTTGCCGTAAACTTGGCAACATCATAACGGGCTTTTGATGTAATCCTTGCAATATTAAAACCGCAATATATAAAGAGCCTAGCTTCGCTAATAACGAGGCGGATAACTGTGTTGATCCTTAATACAAATTCGAGAAATTAATGATAGGGGGATTGTTGAAATTCTCCTACCAGACTTTTCTGCTTCCGTAGGCTCCCCCATTACCACCAAGACATTCCCTTCGGATTTCAATGTTAATCCACGCCGATCAAGATATAGACAACTCATTATTTATCCCCTATCACTATTTGAATTAGATTTTGAGCAACTTCAGTTTGCCTATAACAATGGGATTTAACGATATCCTCTCCGCAACCCCAAAATATCTAACCTCATCTGCTACTAATAACTTAAATATGTATACTTTATCATTCTCAAAAATAATCGCTTCTAGCCATTCATACAGAGATTTCAGCTCCTCCAAAGTAAACCAACACTCATAAACCGATTTTTGTCTACCGACAGTAAAACCTAATAAATACTTACTAATCTTGGCCCGTATCTGATTATCACTGATATCGTAACTTACGAGATACAAAGATCGATCCATATCAATTCGCTACGCGCCAGGTATTCACTCCCAGTATTTTCTCTGCCTGAGATTTCAACTCATGAAAATAGGCGATAGAAGTATCCCCGCCCAAAAGGCAACGAGAAGTAAAGCTATGACAATTATTTGAAAATAACTGATACTCCATTTTTGAACCTATAAGCGCCTCTGCCCTTGCCGCTGCTTCTTCAGAACCTATCGCAAAAACATCGTCTTCATGATCTTTATAGCTCGATACATAAACACTCATAGCATTGTTCCATCCATCAAGACGATTACGAAACTCTTTAAAAGAGACGACTTCCACAACACCATCACCATTGAGATGCACTATCTCTTTTGAATTGAGGGCAATACCACTATGCTCTACCGCATAAATATCACAATAAACCACACTTCCGGCAATAGGACTGACATTATCAAATAGATAATTATCCCATAGAGCCTCAAGACCGTTATAAACGAGTTTTCCAACAAGTAAACGTAAAATCATCCCCATTCTCCCTATACTGTCACTTCATCTGATACCAAATAAACTTGATACTCCTGCAAATATGCTTCACGAATCAACATCTCCTGATAACTATGCTCACCACCTCTATCACCAAGGCTTTGAGGTAATACTAGCGCCAAAAAACGAACTTTCTTACGATATAATTCAGCAGCTAAAAATAACGGCACAATACCAATCACTGTATCTCCTGAATTCACATCATCCACATTGAGATGCTCAACCCAATGATCCACAGAACAATCCTGCATTTTCATCCACTCAATAGCGCCTAAGTGCCTAGAAACAAACCATGTTGCCATTATCTTTCCCCTTTCTATTTAATCCACATATAACAATAACCCCTGTCACTGCTTCTTCTTTCAAAGACCGATACTCAATCATTTTAAAAAAGTGCATATTTGGATGATCATCCCGACCTTATCCCTATTTCATGGTTTAAAAGCCTTATTTGCCTATAGGACTTTTCTTATTATTATTTTATTACTTCCTTTGCATGATGAAGTCTTATGATGATCTTCTTAGGAGGCACAACCTATTTCAAAAATTTACCTAATAACCCGTGTTATTACTCATAGGCGAGCAAACAACAACCTCGCAATTGCCAATGACAATGGCACAATTAGACTCCCAACAATAAATACTCCCAAAACACCTAAAAAACTTGTAGGGTCAATCATCAAATATGCAATGTAATATGGAAAAACCCCCAATACGACATAAATAAGCCATATTAAAAAACCTAATATAAACGGCATCTTATTCCTCTTTTTTCTATAACTATTAATAGATTAAAAGCTCCATAAATTAATACGATAATCCTTTCCACTGCGTATGCGCGATAAACATGCCATAAACTTTGGCATGCGGATAAGCCTGCTTAATTACTTTCTGCACAGCTTTAAAATGAGAGCCACGAGTCATCACATCATCAAAAACTAAAATGGGAGATTCAATCTCTTCTTGGGAATATGCGATCTGATAACGTAACAGAATCTGATCCGCCATCGGACGCTGACTCCCTTTACATAAATGAGATGCTTGAAAACTCTCTTGTTGTACGATTAGCTCTCTAACATCTAGCTTTTTTCCTTGAACTTCCTCTGTTCGAGCCAAAATCTGCAACAATCGATCATCGTAATCAATATGCGAACGACTCTTCGATGGCGGCACAGGAACGATCGTAAAATGGCTCAAATCTAGCTTCGCAAGATAATCTGCCACCTGATCTATCGCATCTGATTTTTGCTTCGATAAATCCGCATACCTTTTACGACTGACCCACGAACTTGGGTCTCTAATAGGAAGTTTTGTTTTCAACTGCAAGATAAAACGATTCATTGCGTGATCATAATCACCCGGAATATATTTCCCAAAAGAAAAGCAACAATCCCCCTTCTCTAGCTCACTCATTCTCGGTAAGTTATCGCAGTCAATTTCATGAATCTGAAATAATAGTTTATTTACACTCAACTCAAACTCTCGATAAAATTTAGGTTAAACGGTCCCCTCAAATGCAACAGCATCTGATTTTTATATTCATAAGGGAAACGGATGCGATTCTTACAATCGCATTAGGCAATGTGACCCATAAAAGATGAGAGAAGATGAAAAAGTTAGATAAAGATTCATCAATATCTCGAAAAATAGCGCAATACGCTCTCAAAAACTCAAATAATAAGCATGATTTATAGTCAGCTCATACAGAACTCAATAACCTGATCATGATCGATAAACCACAACCATGAATAGTATCTTTTAAATGAAAAGATCCGGCATAAAACTAGATAACATCAAGATCAAGCATAAATTAGAGAAGACCCAATCGATTCATTGCGAGATCTTCTCAGGGCTTTCGCCACTAATCATCGGATAATAACTTATCCACTACCAGCGCCACAACGGCTGGAATAATAATATTCCACATAACACTCTCCTTTTATAGCAAAATTTATCTTTAGAGATTCATCGATCTCCCCCTATTACGGCATCAAGTCACTTACATCACTCTTAATCCGTATCGATAATAATCGTGATTTTCATCAACCCTCCTATACTCAATATCTTTAATAATCCCGGTGCGATCCATAAGATCACCTTTTACAACTACTTCAAAAATTTTGCAGCAGTCGTAATCACAATAGTCATTGTCAATCCAAACATCATGCACTCCGCAACTTCTCAACGCTAACAAAAAAATTCGCCCCAAGATGCTATTGAAATCTTAGAAAAGTTACTTCCTATCTCTCAATAATTCAGTCGCAATCGTCACTACCACTAATAATACAATTCTATACATCCAATCCCCCGACTTACTCTTTAAAAAAAATCTGATATATGGTGATCGATAAAATGACTGAAATAATAATATGTAACATTTTCACCTCGTGTTAATTATTAAAAATGATCAGCAATGATCACTACTTTAGATGCTGGATTAACCAGCTAAACCATCCATAGGGATGAAAGATTGCAATGTAATATGATCCATAACATTCCTCTCTATTGATTGAATCTGTTCATGATATGACTAAAATACCAGTACAACTATTAAGACAAATTTGTTTACTAAAACCTATCACTAAAAATATTTTTGACTTCCCCAGCGCTCTAATCTCGCTAACTGCCTCATCAAAATCTTCTGCATATTTTATCTCCTGCTGCTGAACTAATGAATACATCATAAGCCTCCGCATATCGTTTTAGTACTTCGACAAATTTGTCGCATAAAAAAACCAGCTTTCGCTGGTTTCTGATATCTGCATTTTCTGGAACACATTGCGTGCTTATTCAACAATCCGATATTTCCCTAATCCAAAAGTAGTATTTTTCCCCGCGTGTAACCATTGCCCAAGATAGAGCAGCTGTACAAACTCAGGGAAAACATCATGAAATGTCCAAGTTCCCAAAACGCCGCCTAAATGCATTTTTCTCTGCTGACGATTAGAATAACGCGCCCAATCATACCATCTCAAATCCGCCTGATTGCGAAGTTGGCTAGCTTGATATTTAAACTCAGGATAATTAAAATTAATCTTTTGTCCAAAATGAACTTCACTCACCCAAGATAAACGCCTTAATAGTTGCGTTAAGAAGACTTCCGCAGACAAATTATTCGGAGCTAAGGCCCGCCCATCTTTCTGTAGTCGCATCGGGGTTTCAAACTGAATCTTGATATCAATTTTAGAGTCCTGCGGCACTTCAATAAATTGTTGATGATCTATCACATACTGCCCAGATAAAACTGATTCATACCCCTTGTCCGTCTTTATCTGCATATCTACAAACTTCGCCCTCCCTCCGCTACGGACTCCTTTCTCTAAGGCTTTTTGCCAAGCGAAATTAATAAGTGCGATACGTGATAGAGCTTTACCAAACAATACCATTTCAAATTGAAATATTTCTCCTTGCTTAAATACTCGCTCACCAATCTCTGGCGGCTCAATAATATAGCTTTGTGGCACATTTTTATTCTTAGCTAATGTACTATTAACCGGTACGGGTACTTCAAAAATTTCAGGATAAGGGCAAGTTTGCAAAAGAGGGCAACCATCACAATTTTTTGCTTTGGTCATACAAGCAACTCGCTTTAAAGCATGCCCAAAAATACCACGCAGAGTTGAACCTGAATAGGCGGGGAGGAGCAAATCCTCCTCCACCTCAAACTCAAACCGATAGCGGGCGATGGGGAGTGTTTTGGGTAGGTTTAGCATGGAGTATCAGTGTA
>JASLEF010000177.1 GCA_030151245.1 Ignatzschineria sp.
CAGAATATCTAGAAAATAGAGCAGAGGTTGAAGAATTCAGAAAGTCCACTGCCACTGAGTTTGAGTCAACAGCAAGATCTATTGAGAAAATGCATAGTGAATTTTCTAGTGAAGCCAATAAGCTTAATGCAGATCTGATTCTTTCAAAAATGTCACAAGCAACAGGAGATGCTCAACTTGCTCAACAATATCTTTCGCTTCTTGTTCAAAATGAGAAAGCGCAGGCAGAGATTGTTTTATCTCAATTAGCACAAACTACGAAGACAGAAGCATTAGTGCAGGAGATCTCGGCATTGAGCGCTTCATTTTTAGAAAATAGAGCAAAGATTGAAGAGTTCAGAAAAGCAACTGCCACTGAGTTTGAGTCAACAGCAAGATCTATTGAGAAAATGCATAGTGAATTTTCTAGTGAAGCCAACAAGCTTAATGCAGATCTGATTCTTTCAAAAATGTCACAAGCAACAGGAGATGCGCAACTTGCACAGCAGTATCTTTCACTGCTTGTTCAAAATGAGAAAGCGCAGGCTGAACTTATTTTATCTCAACTTGCTCAAACGACAGATACTAAGGCGTTAGTACAGGAGATCCGCTCTTTAACTGCTTCATTCCTTGATAACAGAGCCAGTATCGATAATTTACAGAAAATTATGGTCGAAGAAAATCAATCTCTTGCAAGTGACATTACTAATGTGAAAGCAAGTGTAAAAGAGCAAGAATCAAGAATTACTCAAAATGCAGAGGCTATAGTTAGTACAGATGGCACTGTTAAATCTCAATATACATTAACAACTGAAGCCATTAAAAATGGTAAGAAAGTTGTGAGCGGGTTTACTAGCGTCAATGACGGCGAGACATCAGAGTTTTTAATTCAAGCCGATAAATTTGCGATTGTAAACTTGAAAAATGGTCAAATCGTTATGCCGTTTATTATTGCGAATGGGAAGCTTGTAATGGACGGGGATATGATCGGCACAGGGACAATTTCCGGCGATAAGTTAGTCGTCGGGACATCAATGAAAGCTCCGATCATTAAAGGTGGGCGTATAGAGTCAGGCCATTTTGCCGGGGGATCTATCAATATAGGGAATGGCAATTTTAATGTTGATAGTAAAGGAAACCTCTATGCTAAATCAGGTCGATTTGAGGGTGAAGTATTTGCAAAAAAAATAAAAGGAGGAATTGTAGATCTAGTTCAATTTAATGATATTCGTATCGATAGAGCCCATATAGATGTTAATAGAGGAGCAAGATATTACTTAAAAGCTGAAGATATGGATTATATTTATACCCTTAAACCTTTTTTAGTTCGAGTTTCAAATGGTAACGTATCAGTTTCTGTTATTAGAGATGATGGTAAATTGATCGGAAGAGGGGTTACGACATCAGGTTATTGGACAGCAAGTGAATATTTAATCGATGATTTATCAGAAGTAGATATATATGTAAAAAAAGGAACAACAAGATATGTCGATATAAATTTACGTTATCACGGAGCAAGAGGAAGTTATGCTCATATTAAATCAGTTAACTTTCAGAGAATAATGAGAACAGAGGCTCCGATTAGAGTAGCTCCTATAAGGAACTATGGAATGTAAAAGTTATGCCCCAAAAGGGGCTTTTTTATTGCTTGTAATAAGGGGAAATCATGTTACAAACAGGAACACTTTATAGCCCTTTTAAGGGAGAAAATTCAGTAGAGAAAGAACCAATTGCGAATGTATATATTTACTTTTCTAAAAGCGGGAAGCCTATACTAACAGTAAAAACGGATAATGCCGGTAAGTTTAGCTTTAACTTACCTGTAGGAAGTTATCAGGTCTCTATTTCTCAGGGGGTAGGGTTTCGAGTATTTGATTTGGCCGGTGGTGCGCCTTTCGAATTAACTAAAGATTCAAAACAGAATGCTTTTGAAAGTTGGGTGTTGAATCCTGTCTATCTTCGACCAGAAGAAAATCCATTAGTTGTTTTGATGCGGAATATCGCTCAGAAGGCAAATGAGTCTGCTGAAAAAGCAAAAGATAGCGCAAATGAAGCAAATACAACAGTAAAAAAATTCAAGGGGGATACTGTTGGTAGAGGTAAATTAGTTAGAGAAAGTAACGTTAAATATCAATATTTATCTGCGATTGGAAAATATTTAAATGGAAAATCAGAGCCTATTAAGTTAGAGTCGGGAAGTTTTGGCTTGGGGATAGGTGAGAAGATGCTGAACATAGAGAGCCCAAGTAAAGCTTTAAAAGAAGCATTTGTTAATTATGAGGTTTATGAGAATTATAGTGGTTCAGGTAGCCATCTATTTGCAATTTTTAAAGGATATAGATCTCCTGAATTTGGTTGGGCTCAATCGAATGATGGTGGAGAATCTTGGTCAAAAGTTGCAAGAGGGTGGAGCTCATATAACACAACAATAGATAGCAATGGACATTTAAAAGCAGCATCCCCGATCATCCGTTTGTTTGATGACCGCATAGAGCATAATGATCAATTCAAAGAAGAGCCTCAATTTAGAAAAATCGATACGGGCATTTACCAAGTTTTCAATACACTAGGGCTGGCAAAGGAAGGATGGACAGTAGAAACTCCTAAAGATAAACATGGGAAGCCGTACTTTCACGTTATTGTTCAAAAAACATATGATGGCGTAATCATCAGTGTCCACGATGAATATGATGTTCGTAGAAAGAAAAAGATCAAAGATATCTTCGGGGAAGAGCAGGAAGTGGAAGTTGTTGAAAAAATTCTCGGAGAGGCGAGAGATATCAAACCACATGAGCGGTGGATTGATCTAAGATTTCACGAAGAGCCGGAAGAGATAAAAGATATCGATGAGATAGTAGAGCTTGAGGAAGAGCAGAGCGATCTTGAAAAGCATTTGGAAGAGAATAATGCGGTGTTGTTGTAGTATGTAGGAAAAAAGAAAGCTATTAGTCATTGCGATTAATAGCTTTTTTAAATAGATGTTTAATTGGGGCATTGGGTCGCATATGAGGGAGCCTTTCTTATTCTAGCTTGCCTGCCATTTTGATCTAGGACATTTTCGTAACGATAGTCATTGATATCTGAATCCCAAGAGTGGAACTCATACGCACTATAACCTCCATTAGGCCATATTACGACTGCATAATTTTTGAATCCACGGTATTTGTATGAGTTAGTTGCTTCGTTAAGTTGATCGCCATCAACAAAATAATATGGTAGAGCATATGGTCCATTTTCACTATAATCATTATTAACTCCCTTTACGCAAGCAACTCCTTGTTGCGCAAAGGAAATAGTAGGTAGTATAAGAATAAATAGTAATGTTAATGTTTTTTTTAAGACTCTCATTTTTGCCTTTAAGTAATGTTTGTTTAGGGGAATTTACCAATCATTTTTTTCAAAAATATCGCTTTCTAAATAACTTTTATCATTTATATGTAGTCCTTCTATAAAAAGGGGTTTGTTAGAATTATTAGCATATTTTCGGTGCCAATTTTTTAGCATGTATTTTCTTTGCATTTCTAAATATGATAAATCATCAAGAGCTCGTTTCCTTTCTTTATCTGTAAGCTTACTTAATAAACTTTGATCGAAGTTAGGTTTATCGAAAATAATATTCAAGAAAAATTCTTTAGGATGTCTTATTTCGTGAGGAATATAGTTTGCTAGGTTATTTTCTTTTTTCATTGTTTTAACTAGAGAATTATAAGTATCCATTAAGTCTGGTTTGCTTTTTAACTCAAGATGGGATTTTATTTTTTTATCTAAGTGTTTAAGAAATCTCTCTTCTAGCCTTAATGCTACTTTGTACTCCTGTAGTATTTGGAATCTAGTTATTACGATCTGTAGGGAATTCATTTTCTTTGCTTTTTTTAGCTTGATATTCTTCAAATTTCTTTTTAGCTAAGTAGTATCGAATTTTATTAATAATGTAATAAGCAAGTACCGCAAAAAATAGTATGGTTAACAGTTGACCCATAATAAAAGTCCTTTTTGTATCAGAGTTGTTAGTTTTAGGTATCTGCTCATTATTCTCTTTAGTATTACTATTGTCTATAAAACTTTATTGGTATTGTAAAATGTTTAGTGCCCGCCACTATTTTTAATATTCAGTTTATCTATTCCTTAGTATTTAGGAGAATAATATTATTATTCTTGATCCACTGGAGGTTGTCCTCTTTAGTTTTACAACTATCTAAGTGGTCTGAATACTCTTGAAAAGCCTCTCTCATAGGCATCACTAATTGAGCTTTGTTATAGTTAACCCGAGATGTTTTTCTAGGAGTGTGAGATAAACAAGACTCAATAAGGTTTGCATCTACCGTCATTACTTCATTAAGTAGGGTAGAGAAGAGGTGGCGTAAACCGTGGGCAGTTGTCGGCACTTTATAGTTTTTTAATGAGTTTCTAGGAGCTTCTAAATGCAGGTGACCTGTTTTGGATGTAGGATCAAAAAAAAGATATTCAGTTTTGTCTGTGCCCAATTCTCGTAACTTTTTGATAATTTCAGAACTTTGCCAAGAAAGAGGAACGAGATGTTCTTTTCTATTTTTCATTCGTCCTTTATAAATTGATAGAACTTGATGTTCTTCATCAAATTCCTCCCACAGAGCTTGGCAGGCTTCATTTGCGCGTAGGCCTGTGCGAGCAATAAACTCAACAGCTAAACGAATTAATAGGCTTGCATTTTCATTCTGTAAGTATTGGTGAAGTAGATAGATTTGATCAAGCCTCAAGTGTCTTTGAGCGATGGGCTCTTTTGTTTCAAATGCTGATCGAGGAATCTGTTGGGCAGTATTTTCATGGATATATCCACGAACTACCCAGTCTCGGAACATAAGGTTTAAATTTGATTTTACCTTCCCAAGAGTGGCTAACAACCCTTCTTTTTCTAGATCCCTAAGCGCATCGGCAATCATGAAAGGTTTTATTTCCTCAATGGGAATCTTTCCTAAATGAGGTAGAATATATCTTGTAGTTGCAGAATGCATTGCGTCAACATGTTTTTTATTGAGGTTTTCTTTTTCTCTTTTTAGTCGCCATTCTTCATAAAGGGTTGAGAAAAGCGTATCAGTTTGGACAATATTGGGATCATTTCCTAATTGAATTTCAGTATAAAGCTCTTCTGCTTTTTTGCGAGCATCGGCAATGGAGATAGTAATAGGGCTAGATGGAAGTTGTTTATATAATCCTATTACATACCAGGCTCTTTTTTGGGTGATTGGACTTAAATATCTAAGCTCCCAATACATTGATCCAGAGGGCATAATTCTTATGTACAGTCCTCTAATATAATCACTAATTCTGTAGATACGTTCTTTAGGTTGAATGCGAGAAAGATAAGTATTTGTTAATTTTACTGCCATAATTTCTGATTATATCTTCAATTAAGTTTATACCTTTTTTTATACCTTTAATCGTCGGCTTTCACTAAATGTCGTTGTATGTAGTTTAGGTAAATTTGCGAAGTTTCGGGATTATTACAGGCCTGTTAAACACTATTACATTTCTCTCTCAGTAGCCCGATAGAACCTATGTCCACCAAACCAGTGGTTTTAAATAGTAATTTTAAGGCCACAAAAAATTAGGACATGTAGCTCAGTTGGTTAGAGCACAGCACTCATAATGCTGGGGTCAGTGGTTCAACTCCACTCATGTCCACCAACATAAAAAGCCCACTTTTTAGTGGGCTTTTTTATTGCCTGTAAAAATAGACATGTACCATTTTATGTACCATTAATATCCATATTTGATTTTTGGGCCTGTCTCTTTTGGGGCATAAGTTAAACCTTGTATAGTGTGTCTAAAATTGTATTTGACGGGAATTTTGACGGGAATGCAGTTAAGTTAGATATAAAATTAATAAAGATTTTTTCTAAATTGATGGATGTTCTACTTCTTAAAGTTTATCCATAAAGTTCTCTTTTTCAATTTCTATAAACATTGATAAGAAATCGATATTATGTTTTTTTAAAACACATTTTGTTAATGTATTGATCTCACCAACCTATATTATCTATACATCTATTCTTCTTATTAGCCTAAGTGCGAAAACTTAGTTGGGATTGAATGTTAAGTTATAACGAAGAAATACCTCACAAATCATTGGGTAATATTCTTCCCCAATGAATTTAAAAAATAATTAACTCATGAAGTTTCTAGCTACGAGCTGTGCGCTTGACGGTAAGCTTACGAGTATGTGAAAGATATTTCAGAACATTGCAAAAATAGGGTAGCGGGGAAGTCAATATAATTCTTAAGCAATTAAGGAGTATTGGTTTTAAAATTACGATTATTTTTTGCAAAAAGCATGGGATACTCTAATCTAGCAAGAGGATAAGTGTGATCTGATCGAAGAGAGCTAAACATGAAAAAATTATTATTGAGTCTTATTGTAGGTGGGTCGGTTACGTTAGGGCAGATGCTCTTTGCCGCTGATATCAAAGCAGTTAGTGATTTTGATAGTGAGCGTTATCTTGGGCAATGGTATGAAATTGCGCGGTTACCTAACTTTTTTCAAGAGAAATGTGTCGGGGATATTTCCGCTCAATATCAGCGTGAAGGGGCGGGGATTTCGGTGGTCAATCGTTGCCGAGTCGCTGATGGAAAGGTCGATGTTGCTAATGGCTATGCCACTGTTGAAAATAGTAGTGGCAGTGAGTTGAAGGTCTCTTTTCTCCCCCGTTATTTCCGCTGGATCCCCTTTACAAAGGGGGATTATTGGGTTTTAAGAATAGATCCTGAGTATCAGATCTCTTTAGTCGGTGACCCTGATCGAAAATATCTCTGGCTTCTTTCTCGCACTCCTACCTTGTCAGAAGATCTGATTGCCGATTATCTCAATAGTGCAAAAGCGATGGGTTATCAGCTAGATGAGGTAATCTATACACAAAACAGCCCTTATAATGTGAGTGATCAGTAACGCATGGGAAGAAAGTTACAGAAATTAGAGATTTTACATGTCACAGATCTTCACTACCAGAAGAAGCTCTATCGCTGGATTGCGAAGGTAGAGGATCGCTTTGATCTGATCTGTTTAACGGGAGATCTTCTTGATGAACGGGCAAATGATGCTGGTAAGAAGCAGATTCGATATCTGAAGCGTTGGCTTGCTAAGCGTAAGACGCCGGTGATGATCTGTAGTGGCAATCATGATTATGTTAAAGAATCGATCGATTGGATGAAGGATCTCCCTTATGGTGATGGGCAAATACATCCTATTTTAGGACTCAAAATTGCTTCTGCTCCCGAAGATTGTCGTGATTTTCGCCCCTATTATGATTGCGATATCTTGTTACATCATTATCCCCCGAAAGGAACACCAACGGCATTTCATCGTAAGAAGGGAAAAGATGTTGGAAGCAAATGGTTAGCGCAAGAATTGCCTAACCTTCGATGTCAGCTACTCTTAACAGGACACGCTCATCGTCCACTTCTCCCTATTTTTGTACGCCACGGAATTAAAATTTATAACTCAGGTGGGGATCATGCTCCTAAGCAACCGAAATATAGTCATATTACTTACTATTTTCCCAAGAATAAGAGATGTTAAGAAGAGAAAGTAGAGAAAGCGGAGTGTGCAATGATTTAAGTAGATAGAGGAAGGTAATCTAGGATTACTTAGATTGCTTTTTTTTAATAAATTTCTCTTCTTTCTTCTCTTTTTTTGAAAAGCATGATATTTTGGGTATAAATATATAAAACTTATATGTTTAATTTTAGGTGCTATTTTAGAGCTGTGATAGATCAATTTATAATCTGGGTTTATAACCTGGATTTGTGATTTGGTTATAGCGTTGTAGCACTATTTTTTATATTTCAATGTCTTATAAACGACTTATAAACGTCTTATAAAAGACTTATAAGAGTCTTATCAATAGAGGGGGAGTTGTATGGTGGGAAGTGCAGAGCAAGAGAACTCATTGCGACAAAAA
This sequence comes from Ignatzschineria sp., assembly GCA_030151245.1. Taxonomy (GTDB): domain Bacteria; phylum Pseudomonadota; class Gammaproteobacteria; order Cardiobacteriales; family Wohlfahrtiimonadaceae; genus Ignatzschineria. Next base: position 7,914 of record JASLEF010000177.1, read on the forward strand.
TTGGAGAAAGGTGTGAAAATTGCCACCCTTTTTCTATTAGGGGGCATATTAACCGCATGTGGTGATTCAGCGGATAAAAATAACAAAGTTTTACGGGTTGGGATGCCGCCGAGTGCGCACAATATCTTGGTGGAGAAGGTTGTCAAACCTGAGCTTGAAGCAAAAGGGTATGAGGTGATCTTTCGAAATTTTGGCGCATTAAGAGATGCTAATAGTGCATTAGTTGAAGGTGGAATCGATTTTCATACTGCGCAACATCAAGCTTATCTCGATGTCTATAAGAGAGAAACTGGTGCCGATCTTGTCTCGATTGTCCATACGCCATCAATACCGGCATTTATCTATTCAACTCGACAGAAGACATTAGATGTAAATGAGGGCGCCTCTATTTTAATTCCAAATGATCCTTCTAATGCGGCGCGTTCTTATGCACTCTTGCAGAAGATCGGTTGGATCGAGTTAGATCCTAAAGTAGATTTAGCGATTGTAACGGCAAAAGATATTACAAAAAATAGTAAAAATCTACAATTTACTGAGGTGGATTCAGCGCTTATTCCTCGTCTTCTTGAGGAGATCGATTATGGTGTTATGCCGGGCGGCGTAGCTCTTTTGGGGGGAATTGGGCCGGAATATGCATTAGCCCATGAGACTTTTCTGCCTGATCTTGAGTTGATGGTAACCGTTAGAGCAGAGGATCAAAATGCTCCTTGGACTGAAGATGTCAAAGCCGCCTTTCAATCTGAGAAGATGCGTGAGTTTATCGAAACAGATCCTGATATTGCCGGATGGTTTATTTGGCCAGAAGGTTAAAGCATCAGATTGATCTAAGAGTGCGCATAAAAAAAGAGAAAGTTTGAGTAAATGTGAATATTTGTTGAACAAATCCCCTTTTTTTCTAAAGAGAAAAAAGGGGTTATTTTTCAATCCTATTTTCTTTACAATCTCACCTGCTATTAAATGGTAATAGATCTTAAATGCGTCCTTTTTTAAAAAGATAACAGCTCTACGATAGACTTATTTCTTTGATATCTACCGGCTTTTTGGCAGATTTTTTTTAAAAATGTCTAGTTCTATAAAAAACATTATGTCTTTTTATAAGTCATTTACTATTCAATAAAAATTACCTTCTCTCCATTGAAAAAAATTATCGCTTTATAAGAAGTGCTAAAAATTGATCATGATCAATAAAATTTTCTCATGATAAGATACGCGCTTATAAATTTTAAGGTGTTTTAACATAATTATTTGAATGGAGTTTGATATGAGTATTTCACGTAGAAAGTTTCTTCTAGGTGCAGGTGCTGTAGGCGTTTTAGGGGCAGGGGCAGCAGTTACCCCAATGATTCGTAGAGAAGGAACGTTAATTGCGACCACTTCTCGAGCGCCCTATGTTGCAGGAACAGAAGGGGCTTTACCGAAAGAGTCTGATGTTGTGATTATCGGTGCCGGTATTCAAGGAATTATGAGCGCAATCAATATGCGTGAGCGCGGGATGAGCGTCACAATTGTTGAAAAGGGCGAAGTTGCGGGTGAACAATCTGGTCGTGCTTATAGTCAAATTATCAGCTATAAAACAGCGCCAGAGATCTTCCCACTTCACCATTATGGTAAAAAGTTGTGGCGTGAGATGAATGCCCGTGTAGGTGCTGATACCTCTTACCGCACTCAAGGTCGTGTTGAAGCCATTATCACACCTGAAGAACTTACGACTGTGCAAGAATGGATTGCACTTAACTCTCAAAACCCAGGATTTGATACACCTTTAAAGACCCGTATCATTCAAGGTAAAGAGTTAGCAGATCGTCTCCCTAATGCACAAACTGCTTGGGAAGTTGCAGGTTTTGAAGAAGATGCCGGAAGTGTTGATCCTGAGCGCGGAACCACTGTTTTAGCTGAATATGCGAAACGAATTGGTGTGAAGATTTTTACCAATTGTGCAGCTCGCGGTATCGAAACTGAAGGGGGTAAGATTACTGAAGTAGTGACTGAGAAAGGCGCTATTAAGACAAATCTTGTGGTCTTGGCAAATGGTTTCTGGGCTCGTCTCTTTATGGGGAATATGGGCGTTGATCTTCCTACGCTCAATGTCTACCTCTCTCAGCAGGTAGTTGAAGGGGCAGAAGGCGCTCCAAGAGGAAACGTCCATCTTCCGAATGGTATCCATTTCCGTGAACAATCAGATGGTACTTATGCTGTCGCTCCTCGTATCTTTACCAGCTCTATTACAAAGGATAGCTTCCTCTTAGGTCCTAAGTTTATGCATCTTTTAGGCGGAGAAGATCTTCCATTAGAGTTTAAATTAGGAAGCGATCTCTACAACTCATTCACTATGAAGACTTCATGGAGCATGGATGAAGTAACACCATTTGAAGAGTATCGTGTTGCATCCGCAACGCCTAATAATGAGCATCTTGATGGCGTATTTGATCGAATGAAGGCAGAGTTCCCACAATTTGCAGACTCTAAAGTGATCGAGCGTTGGGGCGCATGTATTGCACCGACAGCAGATGGCGCTCCGATTATCTCAGAAGTTGAGAAATATCCTGGTCTTGTGATCAATACAGCAACAGGTTGGGGCATGAGTGAAAGCCCAGCGGCAGGTGAGATTACTGCAGACTTGATTATGGGTAGAACACCGATTATCGATCCAACGCCTTATAGCATCAAACGTTTCTCATAAGTAAGTATCGATATTGAGGTATCGATTAGTAAAATTGAATATATTCAATATTCAATATTCAATATTCAATATTCAATATTCAATATTCACTAATCGCTAATCATTTAGATGCAAAACCCAACTGTTCCATTATCTCTCTTACAAAGAGAGGGGTAAGGCAGTTGGGTTTTTTATACTCTTTTGCGGCGAAATATCGAGGCTAACCAATATTGTGCTGAGTCTTGTATGGAGCATCGTATTCAATATTATCTTGAATGTTCTATAGACTTATTAGTTCGTTAGAAGCTTGCATTGAGTAGATAAGCATCGCCTCTTCTTGGTGCATGCTTTCGAATACGCTCCATCTCAGCTGGAATCTGGATAAATTGATTGGTCATCTCCACAATGCAACGATCGAGCTGATCATTACCGCTGCTCTTATAGACACCGGTTCGTAACGGGTTTTCATAGATAATGAGTGCGACACGATATTGTCGATTCTGCCCCTTAATATAGCGATCATAACACTGGGTTGATTTGAGCGAGACATTGTACTCCAATCTACGAATATGGCTCTCGGCAGCATTATAGATATTGCGATAAGCCTTAATTTCTGCTCTCTCTGGATTCTCTTCCTCAACTAAGATCTCCTCTTCAAGGGGAATTGGCTCGCTATCGGGAGAGTCGAGATAGTGAACGATCAGAGGTGTCGATTCTGCTTTTTGTATCTCTTCAAGAACTTCATCAATCTCTACAACTTCATCATTGCTCTCATCAAGCATCTCATTAAGAATTTCATCTTCTATTTCATCGAGTGAGTCATTAACGGCATCCTCTACTGCTACGTCGTTCTCCTTAAAGTTTTGTGGGTTATATTGTTTAAGAAGATCGATAAATTGAGGTGA
>JASLEF010000196.1 GCA_030151245.1 Ignatzschineria sp.
CGCAATGAATTTGAAACAAGCATGGCTTTTTGCGGGGAAACCGATGTGAATAATGTGGGGAGACATATATTAGTCCCTTCGACGATTCCTAATCCTTTTGAATAACGAATATTTGGGTATTGATTGAACAACCATAAGCCCTGTTTATTTTATTCGGAAGTTAGAACGATTATCTAAAGGTCCTAATGAGTGATTTAATTTAGGCTTTTTTAAATTGCTCTGTTATAAAGCATAAGATTTACCGTATGTGCTTTATAAGTTATTAATAATAGTTATAGTTAATTTCTACTCCTTTTACGGATACTCCTGAAAATAGAGAAAAATTATGGTTAAAATAGGAGGAGCTTCGTCAAACTCTTAATGCAGGAAATTATAATCAGTTTATTAATGCTTTAGCGCCAGGATTGAGGGAAACAGAGGTTTATCAAGGAGATGTCATGACAAAAGAGTGGCAGGAGAGTATTTGGAGATCATTAAAAGAATGAATGGAGAGTGGTGACTTTTCTCTCAAGAAAATTGATAAGAGTAATTTTGAATTAATGATTAGTGATGATGGAGCTTTTTTTAGATTTGGCTTCGCAAGCAATCGGAGTTTTAACCAACATTGGGCCTAAAGGATGAAGATTAAATTTGCGTATAGCCAGCTTTGTTGTTGCCGTCAGTAATAAGATTATAGAAAAATCACGGGATAGATGGAGAAACTGTCCCGTGATTTTTTTATTGATCATAGAGCAGTGGGGCTATGATCGTTTTGCTAGGTGTTAATTTGAAGTAGAATCTGAAATTGTTCCTGAGAAGCCTATTTCTGTGACTTTTCTAAAGCTTGATCAATATCTGCAATTAAATCATCTACATCCTCAAGACCGATAGAAAGACGAATGAGTTCTGGTAAAACGCCAGCTTTACGTAAGCCTTCTTCATCGAGCTGTGCATGTGTTGTTCCGGCGGGATGAATCACTAAACTCTTAGCATCTGCGACGTTTGCAAGGAGAGAGAAAATCTGTAAATTATCAATAAATTTGATACTTGATTTTTTTCCACCTTTCACCCCAAAAGTAAAGATTGCGCCTACGCCTTTAGGGAAGTATTTCTGCGCACGATCGTAATAGGGGCTTGATTGCAGTCCGGGATGCTTGACCCAATCCACAAGGGGATGACGCTCAAGATATTTGGCAATTTTAAGCGCTGATTCAGTCATTCTCTCTACGCGAAGACTTAAAGTTTCAAGCCCTAAAAGAATCAAAAAAGAATTGAAAGGACTAATACAAGCGCCGGTATCGCGAAGAAGTTCTACTCGCGCTTTAAGAATATAGGCTTGTTCACCCAGATCTGCATATTGTAGCCCACCATAAGCTGCATCCGGGGTATTAAACCCCGGGTAACGAGGATTGTCTTTAAAATTGAAATTTCCATTATCAATGACGCCACCACCAATCGAAGTACCGTGTCCTCCGATATATTTTGTGAGAGAATGGACGATCACATTAATGCCGTAACTTTTAAGGTTAATTAGGTAGGGGGTTCCGAAGGTATTATCAACAATGGTAACAATTTGGTGTTTTTTTGCGAGGGCGACAATCTCTTCAAGCTGGGGGATATTGATATCAGGGTTACCGATACTTTCAAAGAAAATCGCCTTGGTTTTATCATTAATAGCCGCTTCTAATCCCGCTAAATCTTCTGGCTCAATGAAATGCACCTTAATGCCAAATTGTGTTGGTAAGCGCTTCTCAAGGAGTGTATAAGTCCCGCCATAAAGGGTGCTAAGCGTAATAATCTCATCCCCCGGTGTGGCGACGTTTAAAATGGCATAGAGAATAGCGGTCATGCCTGAACTTGTGGCTAAAGCTCCCGTCCCGCCTTCAAGAGCTGCGATGCGTTTTTCTAGAACATCCGTAGTCGGGTTCATAATGCGGGTATAGATATTACCCGGTTTCTCAAGCCCGAATAGTTCAGCGGCATGTTGTGAGTTATCAAAAACGTAGCTTGAGGTTTGATAGATGGGAACTGCGCGAGATTTTGTGTCATCTATTACTTGTCCTGCATGAACTTGTAGGGTATCAAAACTCCAATTTTGGTCAGTCATTTATGAGCTCCTTAGGGCTTATTTTAATGTCGATATTTCATTTGTTTTCGATCCGTTTTAAAAGGATCGTATGATGTAATGGATAGTTATCTATCAATAGAATACTATGCATGTATGTTTTATTTTAAAGGCCTATTTAGAAATAGCGCATCCTTTTTAGGAAAGCAAAGAAATCTTTAGATTCTTGAGGAGAGAAATGGTGATATTTAAAAAAATAATGTCACAAGCTATTGAAACTAGTGAAAGAACTGTGTTAAAAGTTTTTTCACACTTTTAGTTTTTAGTAGAGATTTTCACCTCTATTTGTGGGTAAAGTGATTAACATATTGTTATAACGGATGATTTTTATTATTAGGGAAGTCAGGATGCGAGAAAAATTAAGGATAATGGGCCGTTGTGGTGCGGTATTAATGCTCTGTTTCAAAGTGGTATTTGCGACAGGCCCATCAACGATTACTGCCGAAGTGATTCCCCTTGCGATCAATCCTGCCGGTGAAGTACTCTGTAAATCTCGTTACTCTGAAAATGCGATAGGATCGTATAGTTTCATGCCGACTAATTATGGGCTTTGTATCGTAAAAAATGGCGATATTAAACCTGTACCAGATAGCGATATCCATTTTGCCCCCGATTTTGCCGCAACGGATTTTGTGGAAAGCTTTAAGGAGATGGAGCAGGAATTTGCCGCAGTAACATTTGCAGCCAATGATCTTTTGGTAGAAGATTTTTATGATGAACTTGTGGCGGCCGGTTTTCAAAAAATCAATGCGGAAGATTATCAATTAGCCCCTAAATTCTCTATTGGGAGCTTTCAAAAACGTTGGAATGTTGATTATGTAACACAAGAACAGGTGGCGCTATACAGTCGTGATGTACCGCAAGCCTATGGTGATTATGATCTGAATACCGAGCTCTTAAAGACCTCCTTACGCTACCAAATCCATAATCAAATTTGGCTTGAGTATGAAGATTGTCCGGCAGATATGTCGGTTGATTGTAATCAATATGATGTGCTGACGCCTAATTTTTATTATGCAGATTATGGCGAGGAGCGGGAAGAGGGCGAAGAATCCCCAGCGCCAATTCCTTACGAATGGAAGCAGAAAGTCACCAGTATTATTTTCTTACCAGAGCTGTAGATGGGCGTAAAAAATGCCGGCATGTTTCACATGAAACGCCGGCAGGGTAGGAGGATGGAGTTATCGTCGGACATTTTTTGGGATAGACCGGGGAATTTATAACGTAATTAAAAGGCCGATTTCTCTGTCTAATATGAGATGAATTGGATTGCTTTATGCTCCGAACTCTGTGGGCTTATCGGGTCTTAATCCCAATGTATGACAAATTGCATAGGTAAGTTCGGAGCGGTTGAGCGTGTAGAAGTGGAAGTCTTTAATCCCCTCTTTACGAAGTACTCGCACCATATCAATAGCGATACTCGCGCCTACTAAATTACGTGTTTCCGGATCATTCTCCAAGCCTTCATAGCGTTTATGTAGCCATGAGGGGATTTTCACATTTAAAGGACCTGCAAACTTCACAAGGGATGCATAGTTTGAAACGGGGAGAATGCCGGGAACAACTTCCGCCTCAATACCGACGGCGACACAGCGATCTCGAAAACGAAGGAAGGCATCGATATCAAAGAAAAATTGGCTGATCGCTAAGTTGGCGCCGGCATCAATTTTACGTTTGAGATGGATTAGATCGGCTTGGGCATTTTTGGCATCGGGGTGCACTTCTGGGTAAGCGGCGACCGAGATATCAAAATCATGGCGCTGCTTTAATAGCGTGATCAGGTGATCGGCATAAATGCCGGGATTCTCAGCACCAGCCGGTAGATCTCCACGTAGGGCAAGAATATGGCGGATACCTAAATTCCAGTAGTTGTCGGCAATCTCATTGATTTCATTAGTGGAAGTGTCAATGCAGGTGAGATGGGGGACGGCTGTTAAATCGGTTTTGTTAACAATATCCTGAATGACTCTGTGGGTTCGATCTCGCGTTGAAGCATTAGCACCATAAGTAACAGAGACAAATTTAGGGTGAAGGACTTTGAGACGCTCGATAGAATTCCAAAGAGTTGTGACCATCTGTTCACTATTGGGCGGGAAAAACTCAAATGAGACATTCACGTCAGTGGGATACTCCGCCAAGCTTTGGTTCAATGATTCTACATACTGTGCGCTCATAATCTGATCCTTTGTTCTTAAATTTGATGTCGAGGTTTTCATCTGGCACAAAAAAAGCCAGCACTTTTGTCTCATCAAGTGTTGGCTTTACACAACTTATCTTTCAGTCATTTCTTTTAAAAAATAGACTGAAGGAATTGGCACCTTAATTTTCAAACCAGGTTGCCGGGCATCACAGGGCCTGTCCCTCCGCCGCTCTTGATAAGATAGGATATTAAACAAAGGGTTGATGTTTAATATCACGCTTTAATTAATATAGGGGAAACAGCCTTTAAAAGGCAAGTAAAAAATAAAATAGATTATATTTAAATTATAAATTCCAAATCATAAACTCTCAGTCCTAAAATTAAATTATAAAAATTGAATCATAAAATGAATTTTAATGAATTTTAATTTTGTGTTTATAAATATAGGGGTGTTATAGTGTTTAGGCAGTTCTTATTAAGAGAGATGGAGGGATTTGGCCCAGTGAAGTCTCAGCACCAAAACAGATTGTGCTAAATCCAACAGATACTCCTATCTGGCAGATAAGAAGACTTGGAATTTTATAAAAGCTCTTCTCATCGTTAGAAGCGCTTTTTTTTTATGGCAATGATTATTGCTGTTATTTATAGAGAGAGGAAACATTCATGAAGAAAACGTTACTCATTGCTGCATTTGCAGGAATTTTTATGGCAGGATGCCAAACAACTAATAACGCGAATGATGTGGTTCCCCCACAATTAACGCAAGCGGTTTATGAATTTACCAAAGAGGATGTGAATTTTGAGGCGGCTTTTGCGGACCTCAATAATGATGGTATTAACGATGGTATCGTTTTATTAGAAGGCGCTAACTGGTGTGGATCAGGCGGTTGTACCCTACTGGTCTTTGAAGGGTTAGAGAATGGGGAATATAAACTTGCCTCTAAATCAACGGTGGCGAGTGCTCCTGTCTATGTACTAGAAGCAACATCACAAGGTTGGTCGGATCTCTCTGTTTATAGCAGCGGTAAAGGGCAGGTGGTTTTGAAATGGGGCGGATCAAACTATCCTTCTAATCCCTCCCTTCAGCCTACCTTAATTATTGATAGTAAAGCTGTTACGCCGGCAATCCCAAAGAATATTCTTGATTAAATCAGTGAAGTATTAATATTTTTTATATAAAGATGTGGATTTAATAATATTGGCAATTATTGCTATAAGATAGTCATTTTTTAATATAGGAGTATTGTTAATGACAACTCTAAGCTGCCAATATAAAAATCCAACATCTTTATATCAGTGGAGCAAAGTTCTGATTATCGCCTCAATTGTGATGCATATTATTGCTATCGCTTCAGGTTTTATGGAGTATCAATTCTTAACAAGAGTTTTGAATGGGGTTTATAATTATACCCGCATGGAAGAGCTCTTCTTATTAGCTGAAAGTAATGACTTAAGAGAGACGATTGTCGGGGCTATTCAGATTACCCTCTTTATTATCCAGGGCATTATCATTTTAATGTGGATTTACAGATCTAATAAAAATTTGCATGCTTTTGGCGTTAAAAATATGGCGTGTACACCGGGCTGGTCTGTTGGTTGGTATTTTATTCCACTACTTAGTCTATGGAAGCCTTATCAGGCGATGAAAGAGATCTTTATAAAAAGTGATGAATTAACGGAACGTCCTCAAAAGGCACCGCGTTATTTGTTGCCGATTTGGTGGACTTTGTGGATTCTTACAGAAATTATCGGTCGTATCCTATTTCGAAATATGATGAAAAGTGATCTGGATACCGAAGGTTATATCACGATGAGTCTGTTTTATCAGTTATCAGATGGCCTGAATATTATCTTAAATATTGTTTTTCTTTTAATAATGACCTCGGTCTATAAGCGACAAATGGCATATCAGAGTCAACAATGATCAATAAGTGAGACGATAGATAGGCTGATGCGAAGCGCGTTATTTACGTCTGCGTCTGTTGTTATCGTTGTTGAAATTTTGTCCCTAAAGTGAAGGACCGCAAAGTGTATATCCACAATAGGGTACGCATGAATCAATGAATGATTTCAATCATTGTGATCCGTCATAAAGTTATGATCAACTCATCAGAGGAGTAGGAGATGAATATGAATACCGAGAAACAGCTTCAAAACAGTGCCAAAGAGCGCATCTTAATCTTAGATGGTGCAATGGGGACGATGATTCAAAAACGTCAATTGGAAGAGGCTGATTTTCGCGGCGAGCGTTTTAAGGAGTGGCATAAAGATCTTAAAGGAAATAACGATCTTTTAGTCTTAACACAACCCGATATCATTCTCGATATTCATCAGCAATATCTCTCGGCAGGTGCGGACTTGATCGAAACCAATACTTTTAACGCCACCCGCATGTCGATGGCTGATTATGGTATGGAAGATTACGCTTACGAGATCAATCTGGAAGCGGCAAAACTTGCCAAAAGAGCCTGCGCGCACTTTAACACGGCTGAAAAACCACGCTTTGTGGTGGGGGTTTTAGGTCCCACTAGTAAAACCGCTTCAATCTCGCCAGATGTGAATGATCCGGGCTTTCGTAATACCTCCTTTGATGCATTGGTGGAAGGATATTTAGAAGCGCTGGCAGGTTTAATTGATGGCGGTTCCGATATCATTATGGTGGAAACCATTTTTGATACCCTCAATGCCAAAGCAGCGCTCTTTGCGGTGGAGACGATTTTTGAAGAGCGTGATATTCGTCTCCCGATTATGATCTCCGGCACCATTACCGATGCTTCTGGCAGAACGTTATCTGGGCAGACAACGGAGGCTTTCTATAACTCGCTTCGTCATGTTCAGCCCTTTTCGATCGGGTTAAACTGTGCGCTTGGACCTGATCTTCTGCGTAACTATGTGGCGGAACTCTCTCGCATTTCGGAATTTTATCTCTCAGCGCATGCTAATGCCGGACTTCCCAATGCTTTTGGGGAGTATGATCTTGGCAGTCAAGAGATGGGTAAAGAGATGGAGGAGTGGGCAAACTCAGGCTTTTTAAATATTGTGGGTGGATGCTGTGGGACAACGCCAGAACATATCGCCAAAATGGCTGAGCTTGTTGCCAACATTGCGCCAAGAGTGCCAGAAGAGAAGCCAAAATCTCTACGGCTTTCTGGGCTTGAAGCAGTCAATTTAACGGTGGGTGAATCGCTCTTTGCGAACGTTGGTGAGCGAACCAACATTACAGGATCTCTTCGTTTTAAACGGCTAATTCGGGAGAAAAATTATGCCGAAGCCTTAGAAGTTGCCCGTGATCAGGTAGAAAATGGCGCACAGATTATTGATATCAATATGGATGAGGGCATGCTCGACTCAAAAGAAGAGATGGTGATTTTCCTTAATCTCATCGCTTCTGAACCCGATATCTCAAAAGTACCAATCATGATCGACTCCTCTAAATGGGACATTTTAGAAGCGGGTTTGAAATGCATTCAAGGCAAGGGAATCGTCAACTCCATCTCGATGAAAGAGGGAATCTCTGAATTTATTGAGCATGCAAAACTAGCGAAAAAATATGGCGCAGCGGTTGTGGTGATGGCGTTTGATGAAGAGGGACAAGCGGATAACTATGAGCGCCGTATTGCTATCTGTCAGCGGGCCTATGACATTTTGGTCAATGATGTCAATTTTCCTCCCGAAGATATTATTTTTGACCCCAACGTCTTTGCCGTCGCAACGGGAATTCCTGAGCATCACCGTTATGGTCTCGATTTTCTTGATGCGACCGAATGGATTCGCCAACATCTTCCCTACGTCCATATCTCAGGCGGGATCTCCAATGTCTCGTTTTCATTTCGTGGCAATAATCTCGTACGGGAAGCGATTCATGCTGTCTTTCTCTATCAT
>JASLEF010000205.1 GCA_030151245.1 Ignatzschineria sp.
ATTGGAATCCTATTTCATCTCTTTTGCGAAGAAAGCTGATGCCTTTTTTAAGATTTCTTTCTCCATCTTAAGTTTCTTATTTTCAGCTCTCAGTTTTCTCAATTCAGCTCTTTCATCAAAATCGAGCGCCTCCTTCCCTCCGTTTTCAGTGATTTGTCGCCACTTATATATAAGGTTAGGGTGAATATTAAGAGCGTTAGTTGCTTCAGCAACGCTATAACCTTGATGAGTAACCAATGCCACAGCCTCATCCTTGAACTCCGCGGAATAGCGGGTACACTTTCTTTTTTTATTAATAATAACTCCAATAATCAATAGGATATATTATCCTCTATTAGAGTGTCCACTTCCATTAGACCAGAACACAGGTATGAGAAAATAGTGAAATGTTATTTAATTTTAAGAAAAAGATAGTAATAGGTTGTTTTTTTATAGTAGGAATATTTTTTTTAATGGTGCAAAGCAGGAAAGAAACGATAAATTGGCATTTATCAGGGTATGTTTTTGAAGATGTATCTCCAAGCATTGGTGGAGATTTACGTAAAAAAGGAGATGATTTTTATATATTTGATCAATCAAGTGATCCTATGACATCAAATCTTCCTTATGACCCTCCTGAAACAGTAGAAGAAGCTATGAAGTTTATTCCACAGCCCACCGAGCCTTGGATGAATGATGTGAATGAGATCAAAAATAGAGCTACAGTTCGTTTAGGCAAAGGGCGAGTGAATTCCGGTCAAAAAATTATTTTTGAGGAGCGAGGGCAAAAAAGCTTCTGGTGGGCTAGCTCTGATATGAATACGATATATATAGTATCTTTTTGGTTTGATAGTCATTTAGTGAAGGAATTACTAGAAAAACCAATTGGATATCTATCGCTATGGGTATCACGAGATGCTGGAGACTCATTTACTAAACAGACATGGTCAAATCCTCTTTTTGAGAGAGCATCGAGGTTGCGTGGGATGGAGTTTGATCGTAGTGGGCAGTATGGTTATGTTTTTGTGGATGATTATATTGTACAAACCAAAGATTATGGTCACAGTTGGCAAAAGATAGTGCTGCCGATGGACATTAGTTTGCCGATAAAAGATTCGCATAATATTCAAGCTTTAACTGTTGATCATCTTGGGAATCTCTGGTTTGTCATGGGTATAGGGTATGATAGTCATCTATTTAAAATATCTAGCATGTTTGAGGAAAGTGATCATTCTCAAGATATATCTGCGGTATTAGTTGTTAAAGGACGGCATTTTTTAAATCTAAAAGTTAATGATCAGACAAATGATATTTATGGTTTTTTAGTAACGAGCAATGAGTTTACAGAAAATAGTTGGCGTCATTATGCTTCTCAATACCAAACGGATTTACAAGACGAGTCTGATATTTCTCAATTAAGTTTTATGCGTTTATTAGATGGGGAAATTCAGCTAGATAATATTTTAGATCTTCAGTTGACTACTAAGGATGTATATTCTGATGTTCCTATTCATACTAATAAATATGGTCAGCCTATTGTTAATTTTCAATTAAACCGTCCAATGAGAAAAAGTTTTACGGCACTTGAAAAGAGATTGTTATTGAATCTTTATGTACAGGGTTTAAGGATTCGATTTATTTTAATTTCCAATGATAATGGTGCGAATTGGGATATTCAGCGAAGTAAAATATCAGGGTATGCTTCTGATTACTTAGAAAAAAATGGTCGATATTGGCGCTATGATGGATTTAAGAGATTATTCTATACAGAAGATATTTTTTCGGTAGAAAACTGAATTTGTTAGGTTTGGATCAACTATGGCTTTTAAAAGAATCCTATTACTATTTGGTTAATTTGGATTATAGGCAAGTTTTTTATAATGCCGTCTTTTATGCCTAAAATATTAATTGAGAATCAAACAGGAGAGAAAATTAAAGTCTATGGACCTCAGTATGAAGAAGGATTAGGTGATTCTTTAGAAAATTTTGATGATTTTAGTATAGTTAGAACATTTATTCATCCAATGGCTTACCTTAATGATGAAAAAGAGACCTATTTAGGTTTTTGGTGGCGTTATTTTTCTTCAAAAGAGACGATAGAATGGCGTATTAGTTGGTTTTATAATAACTCTATTAAGACAAATTTATCCAGAGATCTTAGTAGAGCTACTTTTTATATTGATGAGAAAGGGGATTATTGTTATTTAAAACTTATTCTAACAACTGAAGGAATAGAGGTTATCCGGCTATGAAAGAACTACTGTTTTAAGAAGATTTATTAGCCTCCTAAGTTTGGATAGATTATGGTTTTTAAGAGAGTTCTAGGGTCTGTTGAACATTCATAATTTTAACCAAATGGAGGCTTGGGTTAAAGTAATATTACTGGTATAGCTATTTTTCAACCCATCCTAATATGCTACTAAGTGTCTGAAATACTTTGAGGTTTCAAGATGTTCTCTATAACATGGAAAATCAGTATTTAATAATTAGGTTTACTTGTGGTTATGAAAAAATATAAATGGATATTTGGAGTTTTTATTTTATTTTTTTTGGGAATAGGGATTTTTTTTATAAAGGATAAGAGATCACCCTTAAAGTATGAAGGAGAAGCGTTTTTAAGTACTTTATTAGGGGAAATGATTGTAGGTAAGAATGATGCTATCTTCATGCTTGAAAGAAGTAAAATGCCAAGGATAGAATTCTCTGATTTTGATCCTCCTTCTCCTGAAGATTTTGATAGCTTTACTCCACCTTTAAAAGAGGAATGGATGGGGGACATTAAAGAAAGAAGTAATAGAGCTACTATTTCATTTTCTCGGCAATATTTCGAAGATCATAGTCCTGAATTATTATTTAGACGATATGGTCAATACCGATACTTATGGATGGATTATTCTAAAAATAAGATAAAAGTTTTAATTGGATGGTATGACAATCACAAAGATGAACTTCACTATCAAACTTTATTGGCATCTGATAATGGAGGAATGAGTTTTTATCAACAAAAATCGTTTGTAGATCGGGGAAATGTGAAGGATAACGGGGTATTCTTCAGTAGAAGTGGGCAGTATGGCTATATTTTTATTGATGATTATATCCTAGGAACTACAGATTATGGTGATTCTTGGGGGAGAATTGATTACTCCCTATTACCTTATAAAATTACAAGAGGTCGTCAATTACCTGTTGAAACAGCAACTGTTGATGATGACGGGAATTTCTATATGGTCTTATATAAAGAGATAGATAGTTATATTTATAAGATAAAACCTGGTGCTTACACAGCGGGTAGTCAACCAGAAAATATCATATATAATAAACACTTAATAAGTTTAAATGTTTTAGATAAAAATGAATTATATTATTTTTATATAGAATGTGAAACATCAGATTGTCATTCTAAATATACTAAATATCTATATTCCTATGCATTTGCTAGTGATCAATTGAATCAACCAACATCTTTGAAGTTTTCATATTTAGATCATAAAAATATTGAGCATCAATATACATTTGATTTTTTGTACGAGCTTAAGCGAGTTCATACTTATAAGAATAAAATAGGTGCAACTTTAATAATTCCTAATACCAATAAATATTTATTGATTACAAGCTATGATTATGGTGCAAGTTGGGAGACATATGATTTTGATGGGCAGAAGATCTCAGCAGATTATTTGGATATAGAGGAAGAAAAATATTGGATTCATAATTATCGAGGTCAGATCTATAGTTTAAGTGACATTTTTAATATTAATAAGATCGATTAATAGTACTGTTAATTTAGGTGGAATTCCGATAGGAATAGTAATTTATTCGTCAGGAAATTGTCGAATATATTTTAGAGATGTGAATAGGTATTCAATTCTCTATTCGTAATTTTTTCAGTTTTCCATCATTGAATATGAGTTTAAAGAAAATGTTTATAAGGGGATGAGCATCTCGCTCCTAAAGAGCTACTATTTTAAGAAAAATCATCTACCTTCTAAAATAGTGTAAATCAGCTGTTTATCTAATAAAAAAGCGAAGCCATCACAGCTTCGCTTTAATCTTACTATCATCACCAATCGGGTAATTGGGTGACTACTATACCTTAGATATTACCAATAGAGAGATATTTTGTTTCGAGGTATGGTTGAATTCCTTCAATACCACCTTCGCTACCGATACCACTCTCTTTCATACCACCAAATGGTGCTTGTGCTGTACTTGGTAAACCATCGTTCCAGCCGAGGATTCCAAAATCGAGGTTTTCTTGGAAGAAAATACCGCGTTTGTAGTTATCTGTGAAGAAGTATGCTGCTAAGCCAAATGGTGTGTTATTTGCGATCTCAACCGCTTCTTCGTAGGTTTTGAATGAAACGATTGGTGCTACAGGACCAAATGTCTCTTCTTGCATGATGTTCATATCGTGCGTGACGTTACCAAGAACTGTTGGGTTGATGAAGAAGTAACCTTTTTCAACGCTGTGATTGGTCGTACCACCTGCTAAAACAGTTGCGCCTTTTGCTTTCGCATCTTCGATCTGTTCAACGATTTTGTCGAAACCTTTCTTGTTGATCACAGGACCGACTTCTACGCCGGCATCCATACCGTTACCAACTTTAAGTGCCGCTGCTGCTTTGGCGAACTTCTCGCTGAATTCAGCCACAACGCTTTCATGTACTAAGAAACGGTTTGCACATACACATGTTTGACCAGCGTTACGGAATTTAGATGCAAGCGCTTGTGTCACTGCATAATCGATATCCGCATCTTCACAGATGATGAATGGTGCGTGACCGCCGAGTTCCATTGAAACACCTTTCACAGTTTCAGCACTTTGTTGGATCAGTAATTTACCAACTGGTGTTGAACCTGTGAAAGTAATTTTACGAACGTAGTCGCTACCTGTGAAAAGAGGTCCAATTTCTGAGCCTTTACCATTCACGATCTGTACGACATCTTCTGGAATACCCGCTTCATGCGCAAGTTCTACTAAACGAATCATCGTTAATGGTGTATCTTCTGCAGGTTTTACAATGAAAGTACAGCCTGCAGCTAATGCTGGGCCTGCTTTACGGGTCATCATTGCTGCCGGGAAGTTCCATGGCGTAATTGCCGCAACTAAACCAATTCCTTGTTGTGTCACCATTAAGCGTTTGCTTGTGGTTGCTGCAGGAATTGTACGACCGTAAAGACGTTTTGCCTCTTCTGCATACCATGTTAAATAGCTCGCAGTATAAGCAGCTTCACCTAATGACTCAGGAAGTGGTTTACCATTTTCTTTGGTCATGATTTCAGCAAGTTCTTGCTTGTTTGCAAGAATCAGCTCTGCCCATTTTTCTAGGAGTGCTGCACGCTCATATGCGGTTGTTTTTGAAAATCTTTTGAATGCTTCATGGCCTGCTTTTAATTTGGCATTAACCGCATCTGCGCTATCTGCAGGGATTTGTGCTAAAACTTCCCCAGTGGCAGGGTTGGTGACAATGATTTGATCGCTCATTAATTTCTCCTTCAATGAATATTTTTTGTTGAAGCATTCCCTAATATTACGGTTAAGACCGCAAATTATGCTCAAGTTCGGATAGTTGAGGAAATTCCTCAAGACTGTTCTATCATAAAAGAAAGCAGCCTAAAAAGGTAGCCACAATCTAGGAATCTTGAAAGAATTTTCTCCAAGATACCTCATGAAATAATCATGTGTGGTCTTCCTCAAAATTACTTCTTGTATGTTGCATGCAATTAATAGCATTTTTTAACAAGTCATTCAAATAGAAAGTGTTAGGGAAAGTCTTAGAAGTATTGATTCATATAACCTCATATAACCTTACAGTCTCACTATCTTGTTGAAGTGTAACGTTTTTTATGAGGGGTAATCGTCTATTTCTCCTTATAACGTCTATTTTATGCTACTTTGAATAAGTCATTCTTAAATGCGAGGAGGTTTCATGAGAGCTTTAAATCAAAAGCGTTTTAATTTTCAGGGGAGTCGCTTGGGGCTAAGTATTGGAATTATGATTTTGTTGAGCACAGCTCTTAGTTTTGCCGAAAATGGGGCGACGTTACATGAAGCCGTTTCTCAACAAGATAATGCGAAGGTATCCATGATGATTCAACAAAGTCCTGAGCATTTAGAGGCAAGAGATATGCAGGCTAGAACGCCTTTAATGCTAGCAGTTCAGAAAAATGATGTGGCTACTGCAAAAATATTAATAGAGGCGGGCGCAGATGTTAATGCGAAGAATAATATTCAAGACACGCCTTATCTCCTTGCAGGAGCTGAGGGCTATAACGAGATATTAGTGATGGCACTTCATCATGGGGCAGATATTCAAGATACGAATCGTTACGGCGGAACTGCTATTATTCCCGCCGCAGAAAAAGGGCATTTAGAGACCGTCATGATCTTATTAGAGGCGGGTCTAGATCCTAATCATATTAATAATTTGGGCTGGACAGCATTAATGGAGGCTGTGATTCTCGGAGATGGGTCGAAGCTTTATGTTGAAATTGTGAAAACTTTAATCGAGGGCGGCGCAGATCCTAATATTGCTGATAAAAAAGGCATCACACCATTGGCTCATGCAAAAGCTCGAGGAGATCGAGCAATGATTGAGTTATTACAAAGCTATGGTGGAAAATAATCGAAAGAAGATCAGAGAGAGGTTGTTGTAAATCTTGCTTAAAATTGAAATAAAACGACAAAATTTTTAATTAAGAGAGGGATTGTAAAGAGATCTCTTTTTAATTCAGTAGAAACACGGCATAATTACGCTATTTATTAAATGAGTGATTAAAAGGTTAATTATGCGTTGGGAGAATGAACGTCGTAGTCAAAATGTAGAAGATCGCCGTGGGCAACGAACGGGGATGCGCGGGGGGCAGAGAGGTGCCGGGTTTCCAATTCCCTTAAAGGGAAAAGCGGGATTAGCGGTCTTAGTGGTTGTTTTAGCCGCAGGATACTTTGGATTTGATTTAACGCCGATTTTAAATGGCCAGTTACCCTTAGGGGCGTCGCAATCTGCAGAGCAAACGCAATATGTCGCAACAGCAGAAGAGCGTGAAATGGCGGAATTTACAGCTGTGGCATTGGCAAAAACGGAGGATCTATGGATTCAACGATTCCGAGAAAATGGAATGCAATATCGAGAGCCTACATTAGTGATTTATAGCGGAACAACGAATACCGCCTGTGGTTATGGTCAAGCGGCCATGGGACCTTTTTACTGCCCCGCAGATGAGCAGGTTTATCTTGATCTAAGTTTTTATCAGGATATGAAACGAAACTTAGGGGGCGGCGGTGATTTTGCTCAGGGCTATGTGATTGCCCATGAAATCGGTCATCACGTTCAGCATCTGTTAGGGATTACAACAAAGATGCGAGAGATGCAATCTCGCGTTAGTAAAGTAGAAGCGAATAAACTCTCGGTGAAACTAGAGTTACAAGCGGATTGCTTTGCGGGGATTTGGGGACGATCGATCCAAGATCAGAACTTATTAGATGTTCATGATATTGGCGAGGCTATGAATACCGCCGCGGCAATCGGAGATGATCGACTACAAAAACAGGCGCGAGGAACCGTTGTTCCTGATAGCTTTACACACGGGACGTCGAAACAGCGACAAGAATGGTTTATGCGCGGGTTTAACACAGGATCTGTCAAGGCTTGTGATACATTTGCCGAGCGTTAAAAAAGATCTTATAGCATAAATAGCGAACGCAGAGGGCGTGAGTCATTATCTCTCGTAATGTCTTGCGCATTTTCTGCTATATTGGCAAAGATATTTATCAAATATATATAACAACAATTTTCAGAAGATAGCTATCTCCTTGATAGGTTATCGGGACAATCTATTAGTCTATGAAAATAGAAATCTTGCATGTTTAGGAGTAAACGAATATGAGCCTATCTTTCAAAAAAACCTTATTAATTGCGGGATCTGGACTGTTTTTAGCAGCATGTCAACCCAATGGACCCGATGTAGAAGCACTTCAACAGTTAAGAGGTGTCGACTCTGGGATTGAGATTACGAATAGTCGTATTAAATCTGTAACGCAAGTAAATGAGACGTTAGCGTTATATGACATTGAAGGGATGTTTAAGTATCGCGATGGTCGTTATCAATATTTGACAAATTTGGGTGATATTAAGATCTATACTCCCTTAAATGAAGAGTCAACAGAGCCTTTTAATGCATTCATTATGGCGGCTGAAGAGGGTCAGAATTGGAATATTGTCGATGAAAATTTACCACAATTTGAAGGACCTTTAGGTTCAATGCAAGCAGTGGTGACGCATAAGACATTATTTGCGGACAGTGAAGAGCTCATGCCGGGATTTTTTACGAAAGCGGATGGCACGACATTTGCATTGAATGATAAAGCACTTGATAAGCATGCAAAATCTTTAATTAAACGTTATGAGAA
>JASLEF010000009.1 GCA_030151245.1 Ignatzschineria sp.
GTCGCCTTTTCGACGGGCAGGCTCTCGCCGGTGATCGGCGCCTGGTTCACCGTCGAGCGGCCGGCGACGACCTCGCCGTCCAGCCCGATCCGCTCGCCCGGCTTCACGCGCACGACTGCGCCGAGTGCCACCTGCGCGGCCTCGATCGTGCGCCACGCCCCGTCGGCGTCCTGCACGGTCGCGGTGTCCGGCGCGAGCTGCATCAGGCCCTGGATCGCATTGCGTGCGCGGTCGAGCGACTTCGCTTCGATCAGCTCGGCGATCGTGAACAGCACCATCACCATCGCTGCTTCCGGCCACTGGCCGATCGCCATCGCGCCCGTCACCGCGATGCTCATCAGCGCGTTGATGTTCAGGTTGCCGTTGCGGATCGCGATCCAGCCCTTCTTGTACGTGGTCAGCCCGCATGCGAGCACCGCCGCGAGCGCCAGCACCGCCGACAGCCACGTCGGCAGACCGGCCCAGCTCACCGCCTCGGATGCGATCGCGGCGACGGCGGCCAACGCAAGCGGCCACCACGGCTTCGCGGGCGGCGGCGCGACGGATGCTGCCGGTGCGTCGGTCGACGCGGCCTCCGGCGTCATCCCGAGTGTGCGGATCGCGCTTTCGATCGCCGGTTGCGCACCCGGCACGTGTTCGACGGTCAGCATCCGCTGCATCAGGTTGAATTCGAGCGCGGACACCTGCTCCATTCCGCCGAGCTTCTTGCGAATCAGGGTTTCCTCGGTCGGGCAGTCCATCTGCATGATGCGGAACGCCGAGCGGACGTGACCCGACGCGGTCGCCCGCGCGACCGGCAGCGGCGCGAGCGATAGCGCGGCCGGCGCGCAGCATGCGCCGGCCGCGTGGTCGTGGTCGTGGTCGTGGTCGTGGTCGTGGTCGTGGTCGTGGTCGTGGTCGTGATCGTGGTCGTGATCGTGGTCGTGGTCATGGTCATGGTCGTGGTCATGGTCGTGGTCGTGGTCATGGTCGTGGTCGTGGTCATGGTCGTGATCGTGATCGTGATTATCATTAAATGCTAGTAAGGGAACATTACGGCTAGCATCGATAATAATGCCTTGATATTGATTGGCGGTTAAGATTTTTTCTAGCCAATTATCAAAATCGACACCATTCAAAATGACAACATCAGCATTTTGAATTTTCATAATATCTTTAGGCGTCGGTTCAAAGCTATGAGCATCTTGATCTCTTTGAATAATAGATTCGACACTAATTTTTTCTTGACCAATATTCTCTGCTAAATCCTCCAAAATTGAGAAGCTTGTCACAACTTTAAGGGGGTCGGCAAAACTTATTGGTGTAAAGAGCAATAGCGAACTAATGGTTGCAAGTAGTAGGCGTTTCATAAATTTCCTCATGGTGTTATTAGATAAAAATAGGGTTGTTAGAGATCTTAGAAGTAAAGGTGTCTTTGCCACTAAGTCATGCTCTAAATGTGAGTTATTAAAAATAGAATCCCTATCTAAACATCATAGCGTACTTGTCAATAGCTTTTAGTGAAATAGATTTTATTGGATTGGTTTTGAAGGTTTTTTTAATAGTCTTTTATGATTTTAAAATCCCTGTGAATGATGCTGGAGTTGCTCACTCTGTTTTTATTAGGAAATAGGTTGAATGTTATAACCATTTATCGGTATACTTTAATATCTTTATTTAAAGCATATATGTTTAGTTTTTTGAGCGGTATTTTTGAGTCACAATTAAAGGGGGATGTGATGAAGCGATGGGGGTTAAGGATAGTAACATTGCTAGTGAGTGTTTCTTTATTGTTTGGTTGTTCTAATAAAGAAGATGATAAAACGATTATTATGGGGGTTTCTCCAGGGCCTTATGATGAGCTTTTTGATATTGCGATTTTACCGATATTAGAAAAAGAGGGGTATACCATTAAACACCTTAATTTCTCGGCGTTATTAGAGGCGAATATTGCGATGAGTGAGAATGCTGTGGATGTTGTTGTTTCTCAGCATGCGGGGTTTATGAAGGTATTTAATATGCAGCGGGGAACGGATCTCGTGGCGATTCAAAAAATTCCTACAGTGCCCGCAGGTCTCTTTTCTCATCGACATGATGCTTTAACAGATGTTACAGAAAAGATGACGATCTTGATCCCTCAAGATGCCTCAAATGCTGCAAGAGCTTATGGGTTATTAGCTAAAGTAGGATGGATTACATTGAAGCCAGACATAAATCTGATGCAAGCTTCGAAAAATGATATTGCAGATAACCCTTATCAACTCAATATTAAAGAGGTTGATTCTAGTCTTATTCCTAGAATTTTAGATGATGCTGACTTTGCGGTAATCCCAGGTAGCATTGTTTGGCTCGGAAAGCTAGACCCAAGTGAGGTATTAGCACAGGAGACATTGTTAGACGATCTCTATCTGCAAGTGGTAATCCGTGGAGAAGATAGAGATAGTGCGTGGGCAAAAGCGATTATTCAAGCTTATAACTCTCCGGAGTTTAAAGCCTATATGGCAGCACATAATCAGAATAATTATTGGATTTTACCACCAGAATTATAGGAGGAAGATTAAAGTCATTTAGTAAACGTTGAGCATGGGAATATCTCTTGATGTTTCTATAGTAAAGATTTTATGTTGAAAGATGATATAAAAGTACTCTATTTTTAGCAGTTTCTCGTGATTAAATTTTGAATATTCATAGGACTCTAAAAAAGCGTAAAGAGCCCAAAATGTTTTACGCTTTTTAGAGTCATTTCGCTTTAAGCTTCATCATTGTCGCAACTGCTGACACGAAAATGACCATATTCTGCAAAATATCTCTCCGTTGTGTCTCGGCTTTTAAAAGCATATGTAATAAGATTATTTCTCATCGATTTTCGATATTGTTAAAATTGCGCTCATAGGAGTCTTTTCTTGAGAGCTTGCTTTTTAAGAAGCCGGCTGTGTAAAAATAGAGCAGGTCGATAAGGCTTGACGATCATTAAATTCTCGAAAGATACTTAGAGATTTCGTCATCGCTGGTGATGCTTTATTTTAAGACGGGAGATAGGCCTTCTACTTCTAGTTGGTCTTGTAGTATTTTTGAGAACCCTAAATGATTAATCCAAAGAATTTCTCCACTATCTTTATCTTTTAGTAACCAGCAGTTATCTCGTTCCCAAAGCGGTAAATTTTTTTCTTGTAGAAGTTTTCTTAAAAGTTGGCTTTTATCTCGGGTAAGGGGGTGAAAGCGTTCGCCCCCTTGTCGTTTCACAAGTTCTAGATTCATTTGATCCCAAAAATTTTGAGGTGGGCAATTGAAAGCTCTTTCAAAAACTAACGTGGGTTTAATTGTGGAATCAGAAAGCGCTCTTAGGTAGAGATGCTCTTGAAAGTAGAAAATTCCAAAGTTCTCTAATTTAAAAAAGCTTTGATGAGTAGGAGTGTGTTGGATAAAAACTCGGAAAAACTCCATCATTTGTCGCTGTGTAAAGATTAAGTTATCGGGGCGAATCCACGCTTGTAAAGCATTTTTCTGGCGGAGAAAAGAGAGTGTCTGTAATGAGGGGAGATGAATCAGGCGGCGGTCTGTATTTCGAGCAGAATTTATGGTGCTGATTTTACTTAAGTCTTCTTGTGCAACATCTTGAAGGAGATCATCAGCTTCCTGCATAAATTGTGTGACTTGATAAAATGCCGTCTCATATTTTGGGAACTCTTTTTCCATTGTTTTAAAGAGATTATTGCGGATAATGTTTCGCTCCATATCATCAGCTTCATGATTGGTATAATCTTCCAGCCAAGGAAGGTTGAGTTTTGTGGCAGCTTCATAGAGTGATTTTTTAGAAATAGAGAGAAAGGGGCGAAAGAGCTCGATGGTATGGGGGCCAAATTCTACCTTATTAAAATCCCTCATCGCGCCAAGTCCTCGGACTCCCGAGCTACGAAGTAGGCGCTGCATCAGTGTTTCCGCTTGATCTGAGCGATGATGTCCGACGCAAAGAAGGGAGTTTTCCTGCATTGTTTCTCCAAACTTCAAGTAACGAGCTTCTCTGCCGGCTGCTTCTAAGCCTTTAGGGTCGTGATCATCAAAGTAGACTTCATAATGGAAGTGTTGAAAGCCATAGTGCGCTGCACGTTGTTTCGCAAAATTGGCCCAAAGATGAGAGTATTCACCGTGCCAGTTATGATTGACATGAATGGTATAAATAGGTGGAAGATCTTCTTTAAAGATGGATAACCAGTGAAGCAGGGTATTTGAATCAACGCCAGCACTGAGAGCGACATAGAGCGCATTTTTTTGCTGTAATGTCTGTTTGTAGCGATTAAAAATTTCAAAATACCAAGGAGGTAACATCAATAAAATCTCCAGAAAGATGAAAAGCTAAATGAGGTTAGTAATGGCTGTGATGGGCATACATTATAATCTGAAGCAGGAAGCGTTAAGCCATGTTTCAGGTTGTTATTATCGTGTTGAATTTGGATCTCTAAAAAAATTTATATAATTAAATCTCTAAGCCGATATTGAGATGTAAGCGCACGGTATCGCCAAATTCTTTATCGAAACCATGGGCGAGATCAAGCTTTACAGCACCAATTTGTGAATACCAACGAATCCCAGCACCTGCGCCATATTTTAAATCAATTTTACTATTATAAGCATCACCGGCATCAATAAATGTGGCAATAGCAAAATTAGGGGAGAGTTTATGCTCATATTCAATACTGGCGATTGCAAGCTTCTTCCCTCCGTAAATTTCTCCATTATAGCCTTTTTCTCCAATACCATCGTATTTGTAACCTCGAACGGTATTATCGCCTCCGGTATAGAAGCGGAGACTTGGCGGAAGTTTATTTAAATCTTCCGTTTTAATGGTGGTATTGCCGAGTGTTCCTCGAACTAAAAAGCGATTGTTCTCTCCTAAAGGAATAAAGGTATGTAAGCCAATACTCGCTTGAATAAAGGAGATATCAGATCCCGCTGAATCAATAGCGCCACGAACTTTACCTTCAATTTTAAAACCAAATTGATTGAAAGGAATCGTTGCTGCTGATTTCCATTCTCCATAGAATGTAGGCACTAACAGCTTACTGTTCTGCTTGTTCCCACTAACATCTCTAAAACGGTCATATTGATAATGGAGAGAGTAGCCATATTGATATCGATCTCGAGTTCTCTCTTTAGATGTTCCCACTAAATAAGTGGTGTAGTCTTTTGTCGAGGTATCTTCAAAGTCATAATTAAAGTAGATATTGTAAGCATCTTGGGTAGGATCTGATCCCGGTATTTGGTAATTGATGGTTGCATCCCGTTTTTTTTGACCCAAAAGGAAACTTGTATTGAGTTTATGACCATATCGATTGATATAGTGCCAATTGAGCCCGCCCATAATTTTAGGACCAATATCTGAAGAGTACCCAACGCCGAGTGTTAAAGTACGCTGTTTTCGCGGGCGAAGATAGATATCTAGAGGAACCTCTTTGGTCTCATAGTTGGTTTTAGGAACAATCATGACATCTTCGAAGTAATTAGTCTCATTGAAGGTTGATTGCAGCTGTACCAGTTTTTGGTCACTATAATCATTGTTTTCTCGCATATTATGGAGAAAACGTTCTAAAAATTCATTGGCAAAATATTCTTGATGAAACGTAGAGCTGCCGAAGTAATAGCGAGCGCCGAGCGTCATCTGGAGATTGATATCTGCCTCATATTTGTTGAGATTTACAATGAGCTCATGATGAGGGTAAAAGGCATCAAAATAGCCGAGTTCAGAAGCTTTTTGTGAAAGCTTACTCTTGGTGGACTCATACTGTGTGTGGTTGAGTGGAGAACCAACTTTTAATTTGCTGCTGCTAATAATTTTATTAAATGCTTTGTATTCACTCTTAGATTCTTTAGTCTGACGTGCTTTGAGAGCGTCGAGATCAGTGACACCAAGAATGACCTGTCCAATTGGGATTTGTTTGCCGGGATCGACATGATAAGAGACGGCAATAAGATCTTTTTGAAAGAGGAGATCTCCAGTTATTTTAGCTCTGTAAAAGCCATAAGGTTGTAGTGCATCCGCAATCTGTTTTACACCTTCTTCATAGAGCCATTGAATACGTAACTCCGAAGGGGCATTTTTACCATTTAAGGCATAGATCTCTGCCGCATTTTGAGCATTTTCTAATGCTTTTTTATGCGAAATTCCATCTATCACCACTTCCATTTTTTTCTCCGCGACAGAGAAAGTGAAAAGAGAAGTGCAGAGAATGACAAAGGGGAGGAGCAGTTTGATCTTTTTCATAAAATAGCGCCGTTAAGTTTTAGTTAACGGCGAAATCCTTTTTTATAAATATTGACTTAAATAATAATCGTAAATGTCAAATAAAGATACGGCGAACATTACTCATCAAGCTTGAAAGCATCGTGAAGTGTTCTCACGGCAAGCTCATGGTATTTGCTATCGATAATGACGGATACTTTGATTTCAGAGGTTGAAATCATTTTGATATTAATTTTTTCATTGGCAAGCGCTTTAAACATTAAGCTAGCAACACCTGCATGTGAGCGCATTCCAAGGCCTACAAGAGATACTTTTACGATATCTTTGTCACCAAGAACTTTACGAGCACCCATCTCTTTTGCTGTTTTTTCAGTGATCTCTAAAGCGCGATCAAAGTCTGTTTCATTGGTGGTGAAGGTAAAATCAGTCGTGCCATCTTGTGAGATATTTTGAACGATCATATCGACTTCAATATTGGCATCACTGATCTGCTCAAGAATATTAAAAGCGATACCAGGTTGATCTGGAACACCGAGCACGGTAATTTTTGCTTCATTTTTACTTGTTGCAACACCTGAGATAATGGCTGCTTCCATGTCAATATCCTTTTCTGTAGTAATAAGTGTACCTTCGCCTTCTTCGATCAAAGAAGAGAGAACACGAAGCGGTACATTGTTCTTTGCGGCAAGCTCTACTGAGCGAATTTGTAATACTTTTGAACCTAAACTTGAGAGTTCAAGCATCTCTTCAAATGCGATTTTATCAAGTTTACGAGCTTTTGGCTCAATACGTGGATCCGTTGTGTAAACGCCATCCACATCAGTGAAGATTTGGCATTCTGTGGCCTTTAAGCGCGCCGCTAATGCCACGGCTGTTGTATCTGATCCGCCGCGACCGAGGGTCGTGACTGAGCCATCTTCTGTTACTCCTTGGAATCCAGCAACAACAACGACATAACCATTGTTTAAGTCCGCTTCCATGGCAGAGGTATCAATATTTTTAATTCGGGCTTTGGTATGAACTTGGTCTGTTAAAATTCGCGCTTGGTCACCATTATAAGATTTAGCTTTAATGCCCATTGCTTCGAGAGCAATACATAAAAGAGAAATACTGACCTGCTCTCCGGTTGATACTAAAGCATCCATTTCTCTTGGATTGGGGCGTTTGGTTAATCCATGTGCAAGTTGTATGAGGCGGTCTGTTTCTCCTGACATTGCCGAGAGAACCACGACCATTTTATTTCCTTTTTCGTGATATTTTTGAATACGACGTGCAACATTCTGAATACGTTCAATATTTGCAACAGAACTACCGCCATATTTTTGTACTAACAGAGTCATTTAATTTATCCTGCCTTATGAATTATAAGTCCGATTATAAAGATCGCCTATTATCGAGGGATCAGCTTATAAATAT
>JASLEF010000044.1 GCA_030151245.1 Ignatzschineria sp.
GATAATAATGATGTACGTTGGAGTATTTTCTTTGATGCGGGTAATGTTACTGCGAAACCTAAAAAACCAGAGTTTGGTGATATGAAGTACTCAGCAGGTATGAGCTTTGTCTGGTTATCACCACTTGGACCGCTTGCATTCTCATATGCAAATCCATTTAATACTAAAGATGGCGATCGAGAACAGAAATTCCAGTTCTCGATTGGTATCCCTTACTAATCAATAGTGAAGAAAGAGAGCGATGTTCAATCACTTTTTTAAAAAAGGAGCAGCAGTTATTTTGACTGCTGCTCTCCTTGTTTTTACACCGAATGCTTTTGCGAAAGATCTAAGAATCGGTGTCGTCGATATTAATCTTTTATTAGAAAAATATATTGAAGAGAAAGATATTTATTCGCTTTTGAATGAAGAGTTTTTTGCTCGAGATCAATATCTCTTAAAAAAACGCGATCAGATAGAGAGTTTGCGTCGAGAGTTAATGAATAGTGGTGGTGAAGAGGCTTCCGCAATTCGTGATATTGAACGTAATATTGTCAACCTTGAACGCGAATTTGTCCGTATTAGTAATGATACGCGCCAAGAATTTAATCTCCGAAAAAACGAAGAGTTGTATAAGCTTCAAAGGGAGATTAATAATGCCATATTACAATATGCACAAGATCATGATTATGATCTGATCTTAGAGTCAGGATTACTCTTTGCGAAAGAGACTTTATATCTGACAGAGCCAATATTTCAGACATTAGTGCAAGATGAGGAAGAGTAAATGAGATTACAGGAAGTTTTTGATTACCTCCAGAGTAAAGGTGAGAAAGTATCGATTCATGGTGATGGGGCAATCGAAATTGTCGGATTATCAACCATTCAGCATGGCAAGGATCAAACGCTTTCGTTCTTCCATAATCCTCGTTACCGTCAATATTTGGAAACAACAAAAGCAGCGGCAATCTTAGTGGATGAGAGGAACTTTGAACATGTGACACAAGCGGCAATTGTTTGTGGAAATACCCATGCGGCATGGGCACATGTGACACAGCTATTTCAAAAAAACTATCGAAATTTTACGGGAATTCATCCTACGGCAATAATTGCTGACAGTGCGATGATAGGGGCTAATGTCACCATTGGTGCTTATAGCGTGATTGGAGAAAATGTCTCTATTGGTGACAACACCTATATTGATGCACAATGTATGATTGAACAAGATGTGATAATGGGAAGAGATTGCTATCTTTTTTCAGGCGTAACAGTGCGTTATGAATGTCAATTAGGTGATCGTGTAGTTTTACATCCTAATGCGGTGATTGGTGCGGAAGGATTTGGTTTTGCAAGAACAACTTCAGGATATATAAAAGTTGCACAACTGGGGCGTGTTGTTTTGGCAGATGATGTCGATATCGGGGCTGGAAGTTGTATCGACCGAGGTGCTATTGAAGATACTATCGTGGGGCGTGGGACGAAAATTGACAATCATGTGCAGCTCGGTCATAACTGTATTGTTGGTGAAAATACTGTCATTGCAGGATATACAGGTATTGCAGGATCAACGGATATTGGCAATAATGTAGTAATTGGTGGTGGAGTTGGGATGAATGGTCACATGAAAATTGAAGATAATGTGATTGTTACCGGTGGGACGCAGGTGAGTCAGCCGCTGAAATCTGGAAAAGTTTATTCCTCAATTCCTCCAGTATTAGAGAATAAAGAGTGGCGCTATAATAGTGCAAGAATCAAGCGATTAGGTGATCTTTTTGATCGGGTTAAAGCGCTTGAGAAACAGCTCAAATCGGCTGATGAGAAATAAGATTTATTAATAAGTTGCTATTGAATTATCGACGGCAAAGAAGTTTGTAAAACCAAATATTAAAAAAATAGAGAATAATAAATATGAGTGATAATAAAGTAATCGATATTAATGAAATCATGAAATACTTGCCACACAGGTATCCCTTTTTAATGATTGACCGTGTACTTGATTACACTCCTAATGAAACCCTACATGCACGTAAAAATGTGACTTATAACGAGCCCTATTTCTTAGGACATTTCCCTGTAAAACCCATTATGCCGGGTGTGATGATTTTAGAAGCTCTAGCACAGGCAACGGGGATTTTGAGTTTTAAATCTGTGGAAGATTATGATTCTACGGATCAATCAATCTACTATTTTGTTGGAATTGATAAGGCGCGTTTCCGTCGACCTGTTGAGCCAGGGGATACATTGGATCTTAAGGTGCAATTCCTCCGTGCAAAACGAGGAATTTGGGCATTTGAGGGTAAAGCTTATGTTGATGGGCAGCTTGTTTGTCAAGCTGAATTAATGTGTACACGTCGTGAGGCATTTGAATAATGACGACACCATTGATTCACCCAACAGCGGTGATTGACCCTACTGCGGAATTACATGAAAGTGTCAAAGTGGGCCCTTTTTGTGTGATTGGTCCCGATGTCAAAATTGGCAAGGGGACGGTCTTAACTTCTCATGTAGTGATTCAAGGACCTACAACCATTGGAGAAGATAATACGTTCTATCAATTTTGTTCGATTGGTGAAGTGCCGCAAGATAAGAAATTTAAGGATGGCGATAAGGTCTTCTTGGAAATTGGTGACCGTAATACGATTCGAGAGTATGTCAGTATCAGTCGAGGGACGGTTCAGGATCATTCCTTAACAAAGCTTGGAGATGATAACTGGATTATGGCAACGTGCCATATCGCTCATGATTGTATTGTCGGCAGTCGTACGATTTTCGCAAATGGTGCATCGTTAGCAGGACATGCTGTTATTGAGGATGATGTCATTCTTGGCGGATATTCGATGATTTATCAGCGTTGTCGGGTTGGTGAAGGGGCAATTACAGGGTTTTCATCAGGAATTCATCGTAATGTACCTCCTTTCATTACCGCGGCGGGGTATCGCGCAGTTCCATCAGGTATTAATGCGGAAGGTTTGCGTCGCCGTCACTACTCTGCGGAAGCAATTAAAGCGACAAAGGATGCTTATAAGGCATTGTATCGTAAGGATCTTCCGCTGCAGGAAGCCATTGCTGAAATTAAAAAGTTAGCAGTTGAGGCACCGCATTTAAATAAGATGGTGGCTTTCTTAGAAGAGACTGAAGAACGCGGTATCGTTCGTTAATCCTCTTTTGAGATTCAAAATAGGGCTGACTAAAAGCAATTGAAGACGTCATGGTGATGGTTTTGCTTTTAGCTAGCCCCTTTTTTATAGTGGCTGAGAAAAGTTTAAATATAGGACAATAGAGAAAACGTGATGATAGAAACAGAGAGAGTAGTGTCTCATTCTGAAAGTGGGGATTCGCCTATTTTCATGTTAGTTGCAGGAGAATTGTCCGGAGACCTCTTGGGTGGAGGATTGATTCGCGCAATTAAAGAGGTCTATCCGCGGGCGAGATTCTTTGGGATTGGTGGTCCGGAAATGATACAGGCTGGACTTGAATCTATTGAACCTATTGAAACATTATCGATAATGGGGTTAATAGAGATTTTAAAAGATCTACCTAAGCTCTTTAAAGTGAAGCGCCGATTAGTGGAAGAAGCAAAAATACGTAAACCCCTCTGTTTTATTGGTATTGATGCGCCGGACTTTAATCTGCGCTTAGCAAAAGATCTTAAAAGTACAGGTATGATCACTTTTCAATATGTTTCCCCTTCCGTTTGGGTTTGGCGGGAAGGGCGCGTAAAGGGTATTCGTCGAAATATTGATCGAGTACTGTGTCTCTTTCCTTTTGAGGTGGATTTTTATCTAAAGCATCAGGTAGATGCTGTTTGTGTGGGCCATAGGTTAGGAGATGAAATTCCTTTAGAGATTGATAGTAATGCAGCAAAACAGGCTTTAAATCTCAAGGTCGATCAGAACTATCTTGCGATTTTGCCGGGTAGTCGCCGCGGAGAGATTACCCGTTTACTTCCCTTTTTTTTAGCAGCATTACCTCTGATAGCCGATGATTTTCCTGAAATGGAATTTTTGATTCCTGCGGCTACACCGAATATCCAATCATTAATTGAAAGAGAGCTCGAGTCGTTACCGGAGTCTTTGAGGAAAAAAATTCATCTCTACCAAGGAGAGTCGAGAACGATAATGAGTGCATCAGAGGCCGTACTTTTAGCTTCAGGGACGGCAGCATTGGAAGCTATGTTATTAAAGAAGATGATGGTTGTCTGTTATCGGTTTAGTGGTTTTACGGCGTGGTTAGCGCCAAAAATTGTTAATATTAGTCATTTTTCATTACCAAATATTTTATCGAAAGCGCCGTTAGTGACCGAGTTATTTCAAAAGGCAGTGACGCCGGAAAATATTGCTCAAGAGATGAGGCTTGCTCTTGCGGATACTGAGGCGAATCGTCTAAAACTTAAAAAATTTGTAGAGATTCATGCCTCTTTGCGTTTAAACTCTGATGTCGCGGCGAAAGATGCGATCATTTCACTACTTGAAGAAAAGGGTGTTTTATAAATGAAGCAAGAGAGCTTGGGATTTGATATTGATTTTACAGTGGAGATTATTGCTGGGGTTGATGAAGCAGGGAGGGGACCGCTATGTGGAGATGTCTTTGCTGCGGCAGTGATTTTAGATCCTGATGATCCGATAGAGGGCTTAGATGATTCTAAGAAGTTGACGGAAAAAAAGCGGGCGCTATTAGCGCTGGAGATTAAGAAAAGAGCTAAGGCTTGGGCTATCGCTCGGGGAACGGTTGCTGAAATTGATGAGATAAATATTTTACAAGCAACCTTATTAGCCATGCGTCGAGCGGTGGAAGGTTTAGATCTTTTGCCTACATTATTACGAGTAGATGGCAACCAAGATCCTAAAAGTATTGTGCCGGCAATGACCATTATTAAAGGAGATGCTCTTTTTGCTGAAATTAGCGCGGCTTCGATTTTAGCAAAAGATGCCAGGGATCAATCGATGATTGAAGCTGATAAAATCTATCCCACCTATGGTTTTGCTCAACATAAAGGGTATGGTACTAAGGCGCATTTAGAAGCTTTGGCAGAATATGGGGTTACACCACTGCATCGACAATCATTTGCTCCTATTAAAAAATTATTAGAAGATTAGTTGTCAAAGTCTAAGAGATTATGTGAAGAGATTCAGGCGCAGTGAGTAGTTTTAATTTCAATCAAAATCGCATAGAAAGACAACAGGATTGAAACGTAGTAGAATACAGAACAAATATCTAGAGAAAGGTCAAAAATGAAGAATTCTAAATGGCTCGATTTTATTGTGGGATTATTTGTCTTAAGTGGCGTAGCTGCTTTTGGTTGGTTGGCGATGAGTGCAAGTAATGCAACTTCTGGATTAGGGGGCGGAAAAGCAATTAATGTGACGACCTCATTTACGAATATCGGCTCTTTAAAAGTAAAAGCGCCAGTGATGATTGCAGGCGTCAGAGTGGGGCAGGTTAATGGGATTACTTTAGATCACAATAACTATAAAGCGATCGTTTCGCTCTCTCTCGATAGCTCTGTGCCCATTCCTCGTGAGGGAACGATGGCAATGATTAATACATCAGGTTTAGTGGGAGAGCAATATGTGGCACTAGAACCTGGTTTTTCAGATGAAATGTTAGCAAATGGTGATGTAATTCGTCGTACACAAGATGCCTTTGTAATGGAGCGTTTAATTGGGCAGCTAATGGCTTCATTTAGTAGTGGTAAAGATGATAGTGATAAAGAGCGTGATTCAGAAGATAAACCATTTAAGCCAGGCTCCTTACTTGATTAATAGTCATTGTGATGGGATGCTCAATCATCATTATTAGAAAAATACTCTATGCAAGATGAATTAATATTAAACCGGACTGAAGGCGTTGTTTTAAATAAACGGCCCTTTAAAGAGTCCGGTTTTTTAGTGGATCTTTTTACAAGAGATTATGGACGACTGACTGTTTTTGCGAGAGGGCGGGCAAATCCTAAAAAGCCACTGACACATTTAGAGCTATTTACTTATAGTGCTTGGTATTTAAAAGAGGGAAAAGCTTTCTATTTTATTCAGGAAGTGGATGATCTCTTTTCCTTTCGGTTATCTGGGCGAGAAATCTGGACGGCATATTATCTGAATGAGTTATTACTGAAAACGTTTCCAAAACATCAGCCATCGGAAGAGTTATTTGATATTTACTATCGGGTGCTAGAAGCCTTAAAAGCAGAAAAGGAGATAGAGCCTTATTTACGGCAATTTGAGAGTACTTTATTAGCTGACTTAGGGATTCTTCCTGATTTGATGTTTGATGCGGCAGGTGAAGAGATTATACCGAAGAAACGCTACTATCTCTCTTATGAAGAAGGACTATTACCGATGGATTATCCCGGCACTTTTCAAGTGATGGGGAGAGTCTTATTAAAAATTAATGATGGGGAAACTTTAAATCGTGAAGATTCGATGACGTATCGAAATATGATGCGTTATCTACTGTTCCCATTATTAGGAGGAAAGCCTTTGCAGTCGCGTATTTGGATGCAAAAGCTCTACAGTAAGGGACGAGTATGAGACTTATTAGTTCCATTTCTATGGGGGGCTGATATTGATATTACGCAGTAGCATGAGCGTTAAGGCATATGTTTGACAGTAGATTAAAATTATTATGGCAGTGACTAGCAGCCAGCTATTAAAAATAGGGGTTTCAGTTTTTGAGGCAGCAATAACCTTAAGATGTAAAATAACCGAAGA
>JASLEF010000075.1 GCA_030151245.1 Ignatzschineria sp.
TTATCCTCCGGTAACGTGAATACCGGTGAGAATCACTTCTCGGGATATTGGCTTTAAATCAACGTTAGGGGTCGCTGGTAAACGATCTCGGCATTTTACGCAATCTATGGATAAATATCAAGCTTATTAGTCGCATTCACCAGCCCACTTTTAGAAACTGGTTAAACGGATCTAGATCAAAGGCTTTTTTCTGAATTCTAATCAAAGAGTACGCCCGTAAACGATTCATTTTCAAAACAGCGTTATTTCACTCCCCCTTATTTTTCATCAGCGAGCGCCCCTTCATCTCTTACGCTATGTCTGCCTTATTTGCTCTCTCTTTTACAGACCTCTTCAAGCGATCTCCGGCTCCCCCCTCCTTTTAGCATTTGCCTCTTCTGATGATCCCCATAAAAAGAGAAGGAGTAGAAGTCGGAGAAGGAGAACATCATAAAAATATTGTCTCTCTCTATCATGTCTTTCTCCTTCTCAATCGCCTCTTTTAGAAATCGGAGATCGAAGATCCCAGGTCACCACGAATCACAAACAACACAAGAACATCAACGATAATCATTTGCAATTGAAAATTATATCCATAAAATAACAGGTATCTATTACGCAAATCTTCAGCGTTACTGCCCTATGGAAAAATATTTATTCTATTTTCTATTTGATACCCCAAACGCCCTAACGTTACGGGATCATCAAATGACTCATATATAATACAGAATACCAAAAAAGCGACTTGTCTTGATCTCATAAAATCAGGACCTACGCTTCAGGAGATTATCAAATCATGCAAATGTTAGTTCACCGTACAACCGTTCATTTGGTCCGTAAACACTACTTAACACCCAATTATCTTCGCCTGATCTTAAAGTGTGATGATATTGAGGCTTACAAAGATGTACCTCTAGGGGTTAATAATAAACTATTTATTCCCCCTCACGGCCATACGGTTGTTGAAATGCCGGTTTTTAACGCGGAAACCAAAGTCTGGGAATTGGAAAATGAAGCCAACCGCCCTTCCGTCAGAACTTATACTCATCGCTTTATTGATCTTGATAAAAAAGAACTGACTATCGATTTTGCCATTCATGAAGGCGACTCCATTGCCTGTCACTGGGCGAGAGAATCAAAGGAAGGCTCGCAAATAGGTCTTGCCATGAAACTCAAACATCGAGAAGTCTTACCACAGGTGGCTGAATATCTCTTCGTGACAGATATGACTGGGATTCCTGCCGTATCAGCCTTAGTGGCAACCCTGCCTCAAGATGCAAAAGCCACTGTGATTACGGAGGTTTTAAGCGAAAAGGATATCTTCCAGCCTCATTATGAATCTAATGCCACCATTACCACAGAGTGGCTTATTAATCCTACGCCAGAAAGAGGTAGCGAACTTGCAACAATTGCCAAGCAAGCTTGGCACCAATTGTCTTCGCCAAACTTTACTCATATCACAGCTGAATATAGCACTGTTAAAACTTTACGCGATTTCCTTCGCAAGGAGCAATCGCTCACTAACCAAGAATTCTATGCTTGCGCCTACTGGCAGATCGATACAAAAGAAGATGAGGATCGTGAAAAGCGCCTAGATTAAGCTCTAACCCCCATTTTAACCTTGATATTTGTATTTTAATATCGGCAAAGATCCCTAAGTTTTCAATACCTCATCAGAAACTTAGGGATTTTTTATTGTTAATATTTTTCTAGAAATACGATAATGTGACAGTAATAAGGGAGAATCCTTTGAAAAGTCCATGCAACAAAAAGCCGCTCCGTAATGGTTACATCTTCAACTAACAATCTTCCTCACTGAGGGTTTTGAGAGGTATATTAGGGGTTGAGCATCGCGGGGCCCATAGAAAAGATTCACTCTAATAAGGCATCCATAGTAGCAGCAATCACTCTTTATAAGGGGCAATAGCACATCATGACAATTCCATTTAAAAAAGAATTACCGATTATTCTTGCTTCCACTTTAGCAATAACAACTCCTCTATTAGCAGCGGAGACAATAATAGATAGCCCCGATCGCTCCACCATTACGGTCTACCAAGGTGGACTAGCGCTGATTACGGAGGCTCGTGATTTTGAACTAGATAGTGAACAACGCAAACTTTTTCTTCCTAATGTTGCGCCAGAAACGATGCTAGAATCGTTAATGATCTCCTTTACCCCTAGCGATCTCAAGCAACCAACCCCGGTTGTGACGGAGAAAAAACTCAACCGTAATCTTCTCTCTCCACAAGCGATGATCCAATACTCTGTAGGAGTAGAAGTTACTGTGATCTCTTCATTCAATGGTAAAGAGAAACAGGAAAAAGCGACCATCATCTCTGACAATAATGGACTACTATTACAATATAAAGATCGTATTGAACTCAATCTTCCTCCTGAGGCCCGTTTAGCATTTAAGAATATTCCGAAAGGTCTCAATAACACGCCGGTGCTATCAGTCATTTTAAAGAACCTTCCTCAAAAAAGTAGCCTCTACCGCGCAGATTTAAGCTATCTCACACGAGGAATCTCTTGGAATGCAGATTATATTGCGAAGCTCGATGAGGTGAATAAAACCTTAAAACTCGAAGGATGGGCCACCCTTCACAATAATAGTGGAATGGACTATCGTGATTTTAAAATCAATCTCATTGCCGGCGATCTCAATCTCGTCAATCATACGGCCCCTCAACTTCGAAAATCAATGGCAGCAATGGCTGTGGCTGAGAGAGCCTATGAAGCGGCTCCGATAGCTGCCACAAGTTTAGGAGATTATTATCTATATCAAACTCCAGATACCTCTTCTTTAAATGATAAAGAGCAGACCCAAATTTCACTCTTCCAAAAAGAGGCGATTCCTTTTACTAAAAATTATACCTTTGAAAATAATAGCGCTAATTACCGAGTTGGCAAAGATCCCGCATTCCAAAATGCACAGGTCTCTATTCACTTCAAAAATGATGAAAAAACAGAGCTTGGATTCCCTTTACCTGATGGTGTCATCCGCCTTTACCAACAAGAAGATCACCTCACAACATTTATGGGAGAAGATCGCATTCCAGCAACACCGAATAAACAAGAAGTTATTTTAAATACCGGGAAGGCCTTTGATATCACGATGAAGAGGGAGCAGACACTCTTTTCAATGATCAATGAAGATGAATGGGAAATTAGCTACAAGCTCACGGTAAGTAATGCGAAAAAAGAACCTGCCATCACCATCTTAAAAGAGAGCTTTTATCCAAACAACGATACTAATTGGCAAATTATTCACCAAAACCAACCAGCCAATATTATCGGCGATACCGCCATCTGGTCACTAGAGATCCCCGCAGAAAGTGATAAAACGATCTCCTATACGGTTCGTTACACTATTTTTAATGAAGAGAAAAAAGCACACTTTCTTCAACCTTAATTATTGCGCATC
Organism: Ignatzschineria sp.; assembly: GCA_030151245.1. Taxonomy (GTDB): domain Bacteria; phylum Pseudomonadota; class Gammaproteobacteria; order Cardiobacteriales; family Wohlfahrtiimonadaceae; genus Ignatzschineria. Next base: position 3,407 of record JASLEF010000075.1, read on the forward strand.
CATTATTAGCATCCTCATAGGTGAATTATGTTTCAGCATAATCGGCGGCTTCAACAGTTTATAAACTTCGCAAACCAAAAAGTTTCTAACGCGAAGAAGCCGCAAGATTTATTGGATATTATTGAAGAATCACGAGCTTTTCACGGCAATTTTCAATTTGATAAAAGAGACTATCTTCTCTATTTTGGACTCGATCTAAGCGCTCTTATTCTAGCTCTCATCGCCTTTCAAAAAAGCGATGAGAGCTTTTGGCTCTTCCTCATTTTTTTATCCCTATTTATTGCCATTATTTTACTAGCTCGATACCTTAAACGCCGGCATCTTGTCGAACGACTCTCGGATAATCTTTATCAGCAAGATCTATTATTTGATAATAACCTGCAGATTATTACCTCCCCAAACTACTCTCAAAAAGCATTAGAATCACGCTTTACAGACTTTCACCGAGGAAACTATTCTCGGGAAATTCAAAGAGTCATTCAAGGAAGTAAACATGATATCCCGGCTTTTTCATATCATTATTATCATTTTCATTACGTCGATAAACAAGAAAAGAGCACCACCGATAGCGAGGGCAAAAGCACAACGCAAACCAGTTACACCCATTATGATCGTTACGGCCTAATCATTGATCTCAAATCTGTTTCTAATCTCCCCATGATTCCGCTCTTCAAAATCACCCAATCTCGCGCACTAATAGGGATGAATAAAAGTGATTATTCCCCCGCTTCGATTACCTTTCGCAAAAACTTTAAATTGCACACAGAAAGTCCGCTACAAGTGGCAAAAATCTTCACTCCCGTGATGGTAGAAACAATTGAATCAATGCTCGAAGGCTTTCATAAAATCGTGATCGAAACAAATTCGAACCAAGAGCTCCTTCTCTCTTTTACCAATCATGATCTTATCTCCGGAAATCGCCAATATAGTCTTGCTGAAACAGATCTCTTCCTTCAAGAAATCTCTCAAACAACGCCGATCCCCAATCTTATTTACACGCTCAACATTATTGGTAAAATGCTTCAAGAAATGGACCATAACTTTTAGTCACTATCTGTCTTCCAAAAGGATTTTATTATGTCGACAACGCTCCTTATTTCTCTTGTGATTCTAGCAGCACTTACGCTCTATATCATCACAACACATAACGGTATCATCGCATACTACAATGCTTGTCAACGCGCATGGGCAGATGTGATCACACAAGAACTGCAGAAAAATAGACTGCTCCCTACTCTTGAAAAAATGGTGCAGGATTACCAGCTCCATGAAGCCGATGTATTACAAAACGTTACCAAGCTGCGATCAGCCCTCAACAGCATCTCCCCAGAAAATACCGATCTTTCCACACTTAAAAACGTCAACGAGCAATCTAAAGCATTACTCGCTAATATCCATATGGTCGCGGAAAGTTACCCTGAATTAAAAGCTTCAGAAATCTATCAGCGCTTTATGCGAGAACTCTCTGAACTAGAAGCGAATATTGCCGCAAGCCTTCGAATCTTCAATGCAAATGTTGAAAAGTTTAATGTCAAAATTGAAGTTTTCCCCAATGTATTAATTAACAATTGGTTTACACGTAAAGCGCGCCTTCATGTCTTTACCGATGAAACTGCCGCGAAAAATTTTGATTATAAACCCAACTTTTAAAGAGGATTCTTTCCCTAATGGAATAAGTGAATTGACCGGATCAGCGTTAAACTCATACTCATCTCCTGCTACAATCAGGAAGATACTTTACTCATAAATAGGAGATGAGCATGAACTTACAACAACTCAAAAAGCTCGCTGAAAAATTTCCAACGACCCAGAAAATGCCGATTCTTTTCTTAGGTCATGGTAGCCCCATGAATGCGATCTCATCTAATCTCTTTACAGAGAGCTGGCGTCAACTAGGAGAATCTCTACCTAAGCCACAAGCCATCCTCTCTATTTCTGCCCACTGGGAAACTGAAGGTACATATGTAACGGCCATGAAAGCGCCACAAACAATTCATGATTTTTACAACTTTCCTCAAGCCCTCTATGATATGACATACCCTGCGCCAGGAGATCCTCAACTAGCACAACAAATTCATACGTTGCACCAGCATATCGAACTCGATCACGAGTGGGGACTTGACCATGGAACCTGGGCCGTTATTTGTCATCTTTATCCTAAAGCAAATATCCCAACATTACAGCTAAGCCTAGATAGATCCCTTTCCCCACAAGCGCATTATGATCTTGCAGAGCTTCTATCGACGCTTCGCCGCCGCGGAGTATTAATTCTTGCCAGTGGCAATGTCGTGCATAATCTTCGTCTTCTAGACTTTCAGAACGCGCAA
>JASLEF010000091.1 GCA_030151245.1 Ignatzschineria sp.
CCCAAAAAACGTCCACTATTCACATATGAAGAACGTTTAGATATGGCAAAAGAAGTCTTTAAAGACTATGACAATATTGAAGTTGTAGGATTCAATGATCTCCTCGCCCGTTATATGGATACTATTGGTAGTCATGTTTTAGTCCGAGGTTTACGCGCAGTTTCAGATTTTGAATATGAATTCCAAATGGCGAGTCTTAACCGTCATCTCAATGACAAAGTCGAAACAATCTTCCTCACGCCGAGCGAGAAATATTCCTTCGTTTCATCCACCATGGTCCGCGAAGCGTCAATGCTCGGTGGCGATGTCAGTGCGATCGTACATCCTTATGTGAAAGCGGCATTAGAACGTAAATACCAAGAAAAATTAAAGCTTCAAGCAGAGGCTTAGGCCCCTACGATAATCATGTGCTAAAATCGCTGCTCCATTTCTTTCAGTGTTTTAGACTTATGGTTTTAATTTCAAGGTGTGACTTTAATGACTATCGATTATAACTCTCCAGAATTTATCGAGCGTCTCAAAGCAAGAGCGTTAGAAATCGGTATTAATGAAATTTCTAGCGCTGATATTGACCCCGGAAAAAACAAAGAATACTTTATCGAATGGCTCGGTGAAGGATTCCATGGAGATTTGGATTATATGTATAAGCATGGGGAGAAACGCTATCACCCCGATCAGCTTGTTCCCGGCACTGTTTCTATGCTTACCGCGCAGCTCCATTACTATAATCCGGATATTGATGCCAGAGCTCGACTAGAAGACCCTAATCATGCCTATGTTGCCGAATATGCGTTGGGGCGAGATTACCATAAAGTATTACGAAATATGCTTACTAATCTTGGGAAATGGCTCCAAAGCGAAATCCCTGATTTAGAGTTTCGTGCCTTTGTCGATAGCGCACCGGTACTAGAACGCGCCTTTAGCCAAAAAGCAGGTCTTGGATTTTTTGGCAAAAACACCATGATTATCCACCCCAAAAGAGGCTCATTCTTCTTTTTAGGCGAGCTACTCCTCTCTAAACGCATTGATATCCCTAGCGAACCCATCGTAAATCATTGCGGCCAATGTACAAGATGCATCAAAGCCTGCCCCACAGATGCAATTGTCTCACCCTTTAAGATTGATGCCAGAAAGTGTATTTCATACCTCACCATAGAACATTTTGGCCCGATCCCGCTTGAGTACCGTGAAGCGATGGGCAACCGTATCTTTGGCTGTGATGATTGCCAAATCGTCTGCCCATGGAATCGATTTTCGATTGAACTTACTACCAAAGATTTCCTTCCGAGACATAAGCTCGATTCTTCAACGTTATTAGAACTTTTTAGCTGGAGTGAAGAAGAATTTTTAAAAAGAACTGAAGGCTCTCCTATTCGACGTTTGGGTTATAGTCGATGGTTAAGAAATATTGCTATTGGAATTGGTAACAGTCCCCCATCCATCAAAAACATCGAAGCTCTTCAAGAAAAGCTACCATCCTCTGATGAGGTTCTTCTTGAGCACCTACAATGGGGAATCAAAAAGCAAATCAAAAGCCTACAAGCCGATCCCCCCCTCGAACAAATCAGCAATATTAACTAAAAAACAACACAATAATGTCTACTCTTATATAAATCAACAGGATACATAAATATATCAAGATGTTATACTCTAAAATTTCCTTATCTCATTTCAGATAAGAAACCTCTTTTTTACAGGTTTAGAGTTTTCAGATATGAAAAATAATATCAAATATAGACCAGATATTGATGGTCTAAGAGCATTAGCTGTCATCTCCGTCATCATCTTTCATTTTAATTCAAAATGGTTACCGGGTGGTTTTTTGGGTGTCGATGTGTTCTTTGTCATCTCCGGATATCTCATTACTTCTATTATCGCTCGTCAAATTGAAGAGAATCGATTTACTTTTAAAGAGTTCTATACTCGCAGAATTAAACGAATTCTACCGCTCTTTTTTACCGTTCTTCTTATTACTATTTTCATTGCGGCTCTCCTCTTTGATACCCGCGATTACGAAGGATTCTGGAGATCAGCAAAGTATGCAATGCAATTTCGAGCGAATAGAGCCTTCAGTGGTCAAAATTATTTCGATCCTGTCTCTGAAGAAAAACCTTTACTACATTTATGGTCGCTCGCAATAGAGGAGCAATTCTACTTTATTTGGCCTTTGGTCTTTTTAGGGATATACCAGTTAATCAAGTCTAAACAAAACCCTTTAAAATGGGCCTTCTGGATCACTGTTCTTGGGATTATATTGAGCCTTATACATACAGAATATCGACTTGCGACTCAACCATCAAAAACTTATTTCGAACTCAGTGCTAGAGCCGCAGAACTGCTTGTAGGTTGCGCTTTAGCACTCTTTCCTTACTCTTTAAATCAAAAATGCAAACAGCTTTTAGGAATTTTAAGCATCATTCTCTTACTACTTTGCTTTCTCTTCTTCTCGGCTAAAGTCAGATTTCCAGGCATCACGGCAATGATTCCCACTATTGCCGCGGCGCTCTTTATTTTCGATAGCAACGTTAATGCACCCTATAAAAGATTATTTACTCTTCCCTTTATTCGCCTCATTGGATTATGGTCTTTTTCCCTCTACTTATGGCACTGGCCAGTTTTAGCATTTATGCGCTATATCCTTAATGATACAATGCTCCCCATCTCGTGGATGTTAGTTGCGGTAAGTCTTATATTATTCTTATCAATCTGCACCTACTATCTTGTAGAAAATCCAGTCAGACGCCTCTCTTTAAAATTTATACCTAGCTTCTTACTGATTTATGCCTCTTCTGCACTAATCATTATTGGGGTTCATCAAGTATCCATTATGCCCCTCATATCAAAAAAATTACATCTTGATGCTGGACCTGAATTAACACAATGGGCTGAACACCAACAGCTATGTATGGATAGTGATATTACTGAGCAATGCTACGTTGGGGACTTAACTTCTCAAAAAAGAGTTTTAGTAATCGGTGACTCTCATGCCGGTCATCTAGCGAGCTTTATGGATGTCGTTGGACAGCATGAAAAGTTTAAAGCACATATGATAGCTTCTGGAGGCTGTGGGTTTCCACCCTCTAAAGTGCTCATTAAAGTATCAGAATCTCGCTCCAACAATACTTGCCTTATCATTAATGAGTATCTTCTTAATCACTTCACAGATTATGATGCTGTCATTATTTCTCAATATCTTGCTCCAAAACTCGAAGATCCCTCGGAAATAGAACATCATTATCTAGAGAAATTTAAAGAGACTCTGCGAAAAATTTCTCTAGATCAAAGCGTTTATTTAATCTCAGACACCCCATCATTAACAATCCCTTCTATCGCACGATATCTCAAATTACAAAAACTCGGACTTGAAGGTTATATGCAGCATAAACACCAATACTCAGATATCAATGCTAACAATCAATTGATGGATATCACTAAAGAATTAAAAAATGTCTATTTTGTAGATATTAATCCTTTCATTCCTAAGAGTGGGATTCTTAATGAAAAGCCGATGTACTTTGATGATAATCATCTAAATCTTTACGGGAGCAAAAAAATTGGAGAGCAATTTGTTAAACAACAATCCCTGTTAAAGCCATAAAATTGATTAAAAATAGTGCCATTATCATAAATCTTCAATGGAGCGAAACATGCAACACTCTTTCAAAATCGCTATCCTCATCGCTGACCGTCATGATGGTCGAGGCGGCTTAGAAAATGTCTTAATAGATATTACAACAGGCATACAAGCATTAAATATCAACTCTTATATAGCCATGCTCGAAGCGCCTACTCATAAAGATTTTCTACATAGACACTCTCATATTGAGACTTTCTCTGACACTCAATACTTAGCCTTACAAAAGCGAAAACCCACTTTTATGTTTCGCCTACTTTGGAAATATAAAAATAGAAAGGTTCTTCAATCCTTTTTTAAAAAGCTTCATCAGTTTCATCCAGATGCCTTGATTATCACTAATTTCTCCAGTAAATTTATTCATCATTACCCTTTATTTAAAGAATATAAACGTCAAAACCCTCATGTCGCCTTTATCTTTTGGCCCCATGGATCTTTAATGAATTTAGGAGATAAAAATAGACTTAGAATTAGAAAAAAAATTGATATCTTTGACGACTTTTATGCGATTAGTGCCGGCATAAAAAAAGAACTACAAAGCCTTTTTAACATTCAACACATCAAAACTCTCTACAATCCCATCACCAAGGCTAAATTAATCCCTAGGGATATTTCAAAACTGATCTATATCGGACGCCTCAATGCCCCCGAAAAAAGAGTCCGTTCCCTCTTAAAAATTCTCTCAACATTACAAGGCTCATGGCAACTTGATCTTTATGGCTCTCTCACTCCCCTCGATGAGGAAACAGATTCCATACAGGAATATATCGCTAAATTAAATCTTTCTCATAAGGTCTTTTGCCATGGCTGGATTAATGATCCATGGTCCGAGATATCAAGCGCAGGGGTTTTACTATTAAATTCAAGTTCCGAAGGATTTGGCTTAGTATTAGCAGAGGCCATGATGCGCGGAATTCCTTGTATCTCTAGCGATTGTCCCGTCGGACCTAATGAGATTATTAAAAATGGCCATAATGGCTGGCTCTATCCAGTTAATGAAGAGATACGGTGTCGAGAAATATTACAAAAAATTCTTGATGGTGAGTTAATATTGCCCGCACAATCCACTATTCAAAAAAGTGTTGAGAAATTTAACTCAGACACCGTTATCCATAATTTTGCAGCTGCCTTACGAGCTTCTATCGCTCAGTCTAATCCTGATCAATAACTATATAATCCCCATGGTCTTCCGCTTCTTTATGATATTTGCAACAATCCAAGATGCAGGAAATCGCAACCACAAGTTTTGCTTATTGAATCTTGATCGTCCTGTTTTTGCCGGTATTTTAATAGTTTTTAGGCGTTGAACTTGTTCAAGAATAAAAACATTAAGATCCTTAGACACCATTTCCGAGCCAATGCTGACCAACCAATCTAACACCTCTTTTCGATAAAGCTCTATCACCAATAGAGTCTCCCTCGGCATATATTCCGGATTATGTAAATAGGTTTGATACATCCGCATAATTACCGTCATTTGATCAGTAATATTACGCTCTTTAACCTGCCATGTTATAGAGCCTTCACGCACATAATGATTATAAACAATTCTTGGTGTTGAGTAGATATTTACAGCGACACGATACAGATGAAATGCCCATAATACATCCTCATGATAGATCCCCTCTTTAAAATAGAGCGTATTCTGTATCAAAAACTCCCGCTTAATTAACTTTGCGCAACCAATGACCCATAGTTTAGAGTGCGCGTAATCCTTAAAAACATCTTGATTACTGTCATATGACTTCTGATGTGATGCTAAAATAAAATCCACTCTATTGCCCGCAATTTTCTGAAAATTACCAACAACAAGATCTCTTGGTTCTTTCGTCTCCAAGGCACAATCCACTAAATAAGATATCGCTGCCTCATCCGCTAAAGTATCATCATTATCTAAAAAGAATAAATACTCCCCAGTGCTACTATTGATCCCTGTATTCCTTGCCGCAGAAGGTCCTCTATTTTGCAGATGCTCCCTATACTGAACTCTATCTTGCCAGGAATGACGTGAGATAACCGCCTTTGCTCGATCAAAACTCTGATCAGGTGTGCAATCGTTCACTATAACTATTTCAATGTGAGGATAGTCCTGTTGAATAACTGATAATAAGCAGGCCTCAATTGCCTCTTCTGCATTATAAATAGGAATAATTACCGATACTTTCACTAAAACTCCTCCTAAAAACAGCGACGATCAACGTGACTCTGGCTAATACAACTCTAGCTACTCTAGCTAATATTCAAAGGGCTATTATTCTAATTTCAACTCTTGATTTTGAATAAAAAGCTTTCCAAGCTCTCGACTGCCATATGGATTCAAATGATCAGAGTCGTAATAAATTAATTCTTTTTGCTCTAACAGATCATTAATATAGGGCGTTATATCTACATAAAAGACATTGTGAAGCCTTTGAGCGATCTGTTTTAAGCTTTGATTAACCTTCTGAATATTAGTATTACGCTCGACATTAGGCTTTTTCTCTATAGAGAGCCCTAGCCTTTTAATTCTTTCATATCGATTAGAATTTAAACCTATATCTTTAACATCTGAAAATAGTATTACAGGCACCTTATCCGATACAATTGCTAACGTCTTTTCAAATTTTTCTAAATAATCGGGGATCGTATTATCTTTCGAACTCAAAGGCATTAAATAATATTGGCTCCATAATACGGCATCATATTGATCATAATTCTGCTCTAAATATTGATTCGCAGCCTCACACTCTGGATGCTTTGTTCTAATCATAGACTCAGCAAAAAGCATGGGACAAGCAGGAGAGGCAACAATATCAACCTTAATCCCCTCTTTTTTGCCAATCTCATCCATCATTCCAGATAAATGCATCGCATGTGAATCACCGACTAATAAATAACGAGTTGTTGAACTTTTATCCCCCACAGAACAATCCTCGACAAATGTCCCATGACACCCTTCTTCATCAGTAAACCAGCGCGTCTTATCGATATCTATCTGTAAACTAGAAGCTTCTACTGCTTCTTGTGCATAGGTATAAATCATTGTAATCACACCATAAGGCACCATAAATATTAAAATAATACTACCGAAAAATCCGAGTTTTGTTTTTCTAACGGGGTTTTCCACTAGGTAATAACTGCTAATAGATAACAATAAAATAATAACCGCACAAATTCCGAGCCACCACAATGGCAACTGCGTATTTTGAAATACATATCTTGATAATGCTAAAACTGGCCAATGCCATAAATAGAGGGAAAATGACCATAATCCTATTGTCCTTACAATAGAATTTGTAAAAATTTTTTTATAGATTGAATAAGGGTTAGAATCTAAAATAAAAAGCGCCGCCCCTATAGTTGGCAGAAGAGAGAAAACTCCCGGCATAGGGGTTACTCCTGAATAAAGCAGTAAACACCCCATAAGGATTAACAATCCTGTCATGCCTAATATCATCTTCCATCGATTGTTTATACGGTATGGATTTAATGCTAACGCACACCCAACCAATAATTCTGCGGCTCTATTTTGTAATAAATAATAACTATTATCAGGATAATGCTTCATTGATATTTCTGCCAATACAGTGCTGATCACAATTCCTAATATCGCTAACATGAAAAGAATAGAAGATTGCTGCTTCAGTTTTTTCGTGGCAAAAAAGCTTATAAATAATAGTAAAGGCCAAATAAAATAAAATTGCTCTTCGATCGCTAAAGACCATAGATGTAATAAGGGTTTTTCTTCTGTCAATGAATCAAAATAATCACTACCCGTAAAAGCCCTATTAGCACGAAATTGCATCGCATAACGTAAGGATCTAATAAAATTCTCATACTGCTCTGGCAATAATATCAACATCGCAGGGAGTAGCGTGACCAACAATACTAAAAACAGTAATGGTAAAATTCGCTTCACACGGCGAGTATAAAAAACTTTGAAAGAAAAACGCCCTTCATCTAACTGTTTTCTAATAATTGATGTAATTAAATAGCCCGATATTACAAAAAAAACATCAACACCTAGAAATCCCCCAGGGAGCCAGTTGTTATTAAAATGAAATGCGAGCACCGATAAGACCGCTAAAGCTCTAAAGCCATCTATATCAGGTCTGTATTGAATACCAACGACCATTACTTTAAACCTACTATTTAAAAACATTCACTATAAACAAAAAACTAAAATCTAGCTATCAATTAAGTAGTTACTATAAGATTCAATGACTTATTTTATATTTTAAAGTAAAATGCCCCTATCATAATCATCTATATCTTCATGATTTAGATACAAAAAGTGGGGGACAACATGGGACTCAAGAATACATTCTCAAAAATCGCATGGAATCTACGTTTCTTAAACAAAAAAGGCAAGCTCCATTGGGCTTACTTTAAGTTTTCCCTACTCAAAAAATGCCTTCCTAAAAAAAACACACCGACCAACTTCTCCTCCATAAAAAAAATCCTCATTGTCCGAAATGACAAACACGGGGATATGATCGCCACAACAGGATTTATTAGAGAGTTAGCCCTAGCGGGATTTGAGGTTTATATCTCTTCAGAAAAGGCTTCTTTAGACATTATCGAATTCAATCCTCATATTAAAGGCACATTTATTTATAAAGATAAAAATCTCAAAGATCTCTTTCAATCTATTCAACGCATCCGTAAAGAATCCTTTGATGCTGTTATTGATCTTAAATATTGCCGAGGAGTTTATAAAAAGAATATCTTTTTCTGCTCTCTCATTAAAAGCCCCATTTTAATTGGTTTTAATAAAAGCAATATTCCCTCATACAATGTATCACTTCCATACTATGAGTTATCAGCCCATGTTACAACACGGCTTCCCCCACTCTTAAAGCTGTTTAATATTACGGAGTATAATCTGGATTATGAAATTTTCACTACTGAAAAAATGGTAGAGAAAATGAAAAATTTTATAGAAAAGTCTTTGGACTCATCCAAAAAAATAGCGGTTATTAACCCTCTTGGTGGCAATAAATCACGCTGGCTAACACAAACACAGTTACAAAAAGTCCTCTCCCTTCTTCAGCCTTGTTACCAAATTGTTATTATCGGCGAACCTAAACAACTAGAGAGCCTCTCGTGGCCAAGCACCATTCCTCTTTTTCCCTCAAAGAGCCTTTTAGAAACGGTTCCACTGATTGAGAAGGCTGATCTCATATTTACCGTAGATACCTCTATCGTCCATATCGCAACGACCTTTAGAAAAAAAACAGTAGCTCTTTACCTGGATCTGACCCATGGAAAACACCCTAATCCTTTTAAGGCAGAATATACCGAAAAAGTTACGAAATATGGAACCCACCTTTTAAATCTTTTATCAGATGCTCCCTATATACATCACTATCATCCTGATGAAACGCCCCCTATCAATCATCTAAATTGGTCTCCTAATAATCCTAATGCTACAGCCGTCATCTTCAATTACCGTAGCTTCTCGGATATTCCCCCTTCAGAATTTAGCGCTCAAGTTACATCAGCTCTCGAGGAACGTTAATCCATGTTTATTGAAAAAAAACTGCCCTTTACAGATAAGGTCCTCTTTATTGTCCACCTCGCAATAGGAGATTTTACCTATCTGCAAAATTGTTTTACAAAATTAAAAAATCGTTATCCCAATCTCCGAGTTGATCTCTTTATTCAAGATGTCAGAATCACAGCGGATTCTAGTAAGTGGGAGGGATTAAAAAACTACATTCTCTACGAATGGCTGCTAGAAACTGGGTTATTTCATACCATTTATTATGGATACTCTCCTCAAATTTACGAGGAATCTATTGCGAAGTGCCAACAAGAAAACTATCCTTTTGTCATCTCTTTAGGAGACCTGAGATCTCAAAACTATTCTCTTCTTGCTAGAAAAATTGCGCAAGAAAACTTGGCTTTAGGCATCAATATCAAAACCCATCTCTTTAGTTTCTCTGACAAAAAAGCTCTTAAAGCGCTTGATTTTAAAATCAAAGATCTTAACAATAAATCAGCACATATCAGTGAAAAATTTGCCTACTGGTTCGAGCAGTTTGCGGATATTTCCTTCAGTAAAGAGGATCTCTATCCTTTTATTAATATCCCTAAAAAATGGGAAACAGCCCTACCATCATTATTAAGCCGTCATCACTGGCATCAAGGCCAACCTATTATCTTTATCAATATTTTTGCTAAAGATGAAGATCGCTGTTGGTCTCTTACCGAAGCAGCCACTTTAATTCAAAAATTACA
>JASLEF010000093.1 GCA_030151245.1 Ignatzschineria sp.
ATACTACTTAGTTGAGTTTCCTAGAACTATTAACGATATATATAACTACCGATATCTGCTGAATCTACTGCTCAGCATTCAACGCTGAATCATTGCCGGAAGGAAGATCTCGAAGTAATACCTGCGAATGCCGGCAACTGATGGATCACGATTTCATTCCCTATGAATATCCCTTATTACCATTACTTGGTAAAGCTTCTTAGTGATGTTGACGATATATATAACTATCTATATCTGTTTAACCACTGCCAAGCACTCAAAGCTGAACCATTGCCGGAAGAAAGATCACGAAGCAATACCTGCGAATGCCGGCAACTGAGGAAGCCTCGATTCTACTCACTAAAATATATCCCTATTGATATGACTTAGTGGAGCTTTCTGGCTTTGTTATTTAGTAGAGTTTCCTAGCGATGATGGCGATATGCATAAATATCTATATCTGTTTAACCACTGCCAGGCACTCAAAGCTGAACCGTTGCCGGAGGGAATATCCCGAACCATACCCGTGAATGCCGACACCTAGGGAGTCACGATTTTACTAACTGGATATTTCATTTAAATAGAGATAAAAAATGATCTCCTTATCTTCTACCAAGATTCTTCTATGCAGACCTTAATAGCAAGATCAAATGTCAACCTGACAACTCCTTACTTATCAATCATTCCTTAAAAAGACTAAAAGATTAATACCGGTCTTTTAGAAAACTTAACTGACAAGATCAAAATCTTATGCTTCTTAGTGTAAACATTCTATACTGCCATCTTTAACCAACTCTCTTTGCTTTGAGTAATGATTATGAATCTTAAAAACGATGCGTCTATCGGCTTTATTCTCGCCTTAACAACCGCAGTTTTATGGGGATCTGTCCCTATTGCTATACGAGAAATTGTCCCGAACATGAATCCGATCACACTGGTATGGTATCGATTCATTCTATCATTTAGCTTACTCTTTGTGATTCTTGCGCTCAAACATCAGCTTCCAAAGAAAAGACAATTCATGAATCCGCGAGTCCTGCTATTACTCTTTATTGCGACTTTAGGATTATCTGGAAACTTTACACTCTTTAGTGCCGCCCTTTTGTACATCTCCCCAACCGTCACGCAAGTTGTGGCACAGTTATCAAGCGTAGGATTACTCCTGGCAGGTTTGATTGTTTTTAAAGAACACTTAAAACCTAGTCAGGCCGTAGGTGTTGTCATCTTAATTTTGGGGCTAGGTCTTTTTTTTAATACCAGCATTATCGAAATTCTTACCCAATTAACAACCTACTCTAAAGGCGTGCTATTAGCCCTTTGTGCGGCAACGATTTGGGTGATCTATGGACTGGCACAGAAAATTCTGTTGAAAGATCTCAAATCCCCACAAATTCTACTGATCCTCTATTTCGGCTGCATCGTTCTCTTACTCCCTTTCGCCGATTTAGGAGAAATAAAAAACCTGAATACCTTTCAACTGATACTGCTCGGATATTGTGGAATAAATACCATTATCGGTTACGGGGCTCTAGCTGAAGCAATGAACCGATGGCAAGTCTCCCAAGTTAGCGCGATGATTACTTTAACCCCATTATTTACACTAGTATTTTCTGATATTTTAGCGTTATTATGGCCCCAATTATTTTTATTTCCCGAATTAAATATCCTAGGTTATATCGGTGCTTTTGTTGTTGTGGCAGGCGCCATGTTCACGGCGGTTGGACATCACCTTCTTAAAAAAAGAGATCGCTAGGACATAGCATGAGCGATAGTCATGTTCCCGCAACCTATTCCCACTAAAATCTGAAGAACCCCCTAACTTCACTGCTTCTAAATCAAAATTAATAAGCATAAAAAAAGTGAAAGGATTCACCCCTTTCACTCTATGATTTTATTTCTTGCTTGATCTCTTATTGCTACTTTTAGGGGGGACCAAATCTTTTCCCTAACGGATCTCGACTCATTTGAATCTAAATCCCCACCTTCAGACTACTCAGTTTTCTCTTCTGCTTGAATTTTCGCTAACTCGGTCTTCTGCTTCGCTAATTCTTCTTGAAGCTGTGCTTCAGTAATCCCCAAGAATTGAAAAGGTTTAGTTACAACAAACTCTGAAGAAACATCTCCTGAATAGATATGTTCTTGATTTGGCCCTAAATCAAGCTTCTTCACATTATCTAACCCTGGAGAAAAATCGACTTTCTTTAAATCCACCCAAAATACATTAGGTGATATTGCCGACTCGAAAAAATAGAGTTGCGCTTGATGATCCACTACCGTGCGCCATCTTGTAGAAGAGATATTAGGCTCTTCCTCTGTGTTCAAGCCAAAAGGGACTGAAACATTTCGAATCACACTAAAAACACTTGCAAAAGTATCCTTTTGAGAACCATCCTTAGGTATGGCATTAATATAGAAAGATGCTCGAGCAAAACGGTCTGCTGCTCTATTAGTTCCTGGTAAAAAAATCGTCCCGCCAATCTGTTTCCAATATTCTTCCATCGCTAATTGCTTATCAAAAGTCGGTGAATTCGTCATCACCTGGTAGTTTCGACTATGATGAATAACTTGTTTACCATCAATATATTCAACAATCGCACTATCACCAGAAGCATCTGATAATGAAAGATGTAATGTTGCCAATCGCGCCTCTCCCGGCACTTGAGCAGTCACGACTACAAAGGGTTCTGTCTCTAAAAAGGCAACCGCTTCTTCTACCGTTGCAAAGTTATCTAACATATATTGCGCCCAAAGAGCTAATGACAAAGTAGGCTTATCACTGTTAGCCGCAAGATTAGGATAGTCCGACTCTACAAGCCAAAGAAGATTCGCATTTAAACCCGCCTCATTCACCCCATCTGTCGTAGAGATATCATAGCCTGTGGCAACAACACTACCATATTTTGACGTCCACGATAATGAGTTATCACCTGCTTCTCCTGTACGTTCAACGCCTTTTGGTAAAATCCAGAGATTAGTACCCACATCTGTTTTCCAATCCATTGAACGCGCCGTAATATTACGGTTATTATCACCGTGAAACACTACTCGAGTACAAGCCTCTGCAATCGAGGCACTCAACATTAATGCAGCACTCAACCCGATCACTAACTTTTTCATGGGTGTTAACTTCATCGCTTCAACTCTCTTCATGATGATTTTATCCTTCTCTTATTTATCCTGTTTATCAGTTTTATCCTGTTTAACTACTTTGCGAAACTCTGAAACTGGCATTCCACCTATTCCCCAGTTTTCCATCTCGACCTCATCAATGACCACAACTGTCGTGGCAGGATTTTTATTTAAAACGTCGACTAAAACTTGCGTCATGCCGGCAATAATCGCTTCTTTTTGCGCAGCAGTTGCACCTTCTTTTGTAATCTTTACATTAACATACGGCATTGCTTCCTCCCGCATTTTCAGTCATAAAAAAATCAATACTTCCCTTTATCAACCTTTTCCTCAATTTTCTTTGGTCATCATTCAAAATTCAGTATTAAAAATACGACTAAAAAAGATGAGTGATCGCGCTCTAACTCCATTAATAATCGTCAGCCGTACTATTCAAGAATGCGAAGGCCATATATTCAACCTTTCCAATACCCCCTAAGATATTAAAAGTGCAGAAAACATTTAAACTCTCTGCGCTTCATCTTAACATTCTCCCCCTCTTTTTGTCGTGGCGAATTATGAGATTATCAGTTACTTATGAATTTTCCTCGTTTAACCATTCTCCGTAAATTCGATCCATAAAAAAAGCCTTAAGAACGTCGCGAGATCTCTTAAGGCTTAGCTATCAGGTGGTGATGCTCAATCGCACCACTACCCGTTACTCAAATCAGGAATGATTTATTAACTTCCAATCACGCCGCCATCAAGGCGCTGAATGACTACCGTTGCCGCACGTGGTCGGCCAGCAGCAGCACCCTCTGGCCAAGAGGAGAGCGCTAACGGAGCATTATGGTTCGTCGTTCCGCTATCAGGCTCACCAGGATGTTGAATATTGATAAACATCGTTTTATTATCTGGGGTAAAAGCTATCCCCGTAATTTCGCTACGATTAGGTCCTGTCAGGAATCGTTTGAAGTAACCATCCGCGGGATCCACTGCGAGCATCTGGTTATTTCCCATCCCCTGATAAGCATTTTGGTTAATCGTTGAGGAAGAAACATCTGTTTGCACCCAAAGAATACCATTGTGGTCAAATACTAAACCATCAGGGCTACCAAATGCATCCCCTTTATTTTGAGCTTGAAGATTAGGATCATCGGTTTGATCTGAGCCTGCAAGTGCTAAAATATCCCAATCAAAGTTCAATGATGTCACATCTTTATCCGCTTCCTGCCAATGGATAATATGCCCAAAAAGATTACTATTACGTGGATTTGCAGCATCAGCTTCAGGATATCCCGCTCTACCACGATGACTATTATTCGTTAAAGTACAATAAATGCTACCAGGATTTTTCGGATCTGCCGCCACCCATTCAGGTCTATCCATCTTGGTTCCCCCAACGATATCCGCAGCACCACGAGCATTAATCACAACATCCCCTTGATCATTAAAACCATTCGCCGCCGTCAAACCATTTTGTCCAAAAATGAGCGGCAACCATTCACCTTTTCCATTGTCATCAAAACGCGCAACGTAAAGTATTCCATCCGTTAAAAGCTCGCTATTCTTCTTCCCTTTAGCCGGATCATACTGACCATTACTGACAAACTTATAGATATATTCAAAGCGCTGATCATCTCCCATATATACTGCAATACGTTGATCAGGCCCAACAACAAGCATCGCCCCTTCATGCTTAAAACGTCCTAATCCCGTATGCTTAATCGGCGTTGATGTGGGATCTTCAGGATCAATCTCTACCACCCAGCCAAAGCGATTAACTTCGTTGGGATTTTTATTCACATTAAAACGCTCATCAAATTCTACCCAACGATAAGCATCGTCGGCATTGGCAATCCCATATCGCTTCTCAAGAGCATTATGTTCCCCTTCAGCCTTTACAAAAATATCTGCCCAGTTCTCTTCACAGGTGAGATAAGTCCCCCAAGGGGTTTCACCATTAGCACAGTTTTGCATGGTTCCTAAAATCTTACTTCCTGAAGGGTCCGCCGCTGTTTTAAAGAGCTCATGCCCTTTCGCTGGACCTGAAACAGTCATCGGAGTATGAGGCGTAATACGGCGGGCATATTTTGAAGGACGAACAACATCCCATTCACCTTGATCGTTTTTCATCACTTCAATGACAGAGATCCCCATAGCATTTTGAGACTTTAAAACTTTCTCAGCCGACCAGTTATCAACACCATCCTCAAAGAGTAAGCCATTATCAACATACTCATGATTCATGGCTAATAACCCTCGGCGTGAACGCTCATCTCCTTCGCCTAATGGAAAGAACGCAATTCCATCATGATTCATTCCTGCTTGTGCCGCTTGTTCTTCAGCACTGTTTGAAGCATCCTTTTTAAACTCAGGATTATTCCCAGCTAAGCCAACAGGATCGCCCCATTGATAAAAAGCAACCGCTTTATATCCTTCTGGCACAATTACGGTATCTAGTGTGGAATATGGAACCGATTTGAAAGAGACCGTACCACTTTTAGCCGCAGAAACGACTTCGGCTGTTTTCTCATTAGCCAGAAGCGATGCGGGGAACAATGAAAAAATTCCTGCCGTAATCCCTAATCCACCCATTTTAAAGAGTGAACGACGAGAAATACGCGCATCCATTACTTCTGAGAATGCTGAGTTAGAGGTTTGATTATTCACTTCAAGTTCATCACGTTTACGTGTCATGACTGTTCTCCAAAATTCAATACAATGAATAGGTCCCGTTCTGCAATCGGGTTTGTCATTATCGTAGTGAATCAATGTGACATGCAGATGACAGCTCAATAAGATGCTAAGTTTTTAATTTTATCATGAGATCTTATAAGGAGATTTTATAAGAATATCGACTTAACATCGTCGAATTAAAAGTACTTGCTTAATAGCGGGCATCACCCTAGAAATCATTTCTACCATCATTGATCATTTGTATGATCGCAATGATAACAAATATTTTTAAAGTGAAAGAGTGATAAGCTGATATGATCAATCAATCTCAATGCTTATTAATAATTTTCAAAAATGATTCGTCATTTATAAAAAACTTTCAAAAAAAGCATAAAAACTAGCGCATAAAATAATAAAAAAGCGCCAAATAGCCATATCTATACAGCATTAGAGAGATTCATTTAAATTTTCAATTTATACTTTTTACTGTTTTCGCAGTATAAAAATCGATTATCCCTTTGATCTTTGAGGTTGCTCTATGACAATCCCTCATTTAATTGATTCACTCTCTTCACACGGCTGGTTTGTGTGGGACAACTTTTTAGAAAAGTCGCATATCGAAGCGATTAAAGAATCTATCCCGGACAATCTACAAGATGCCCGTATTGGTAGACGTAGCTCCTTACAAGGAAATAAGACCATTCGCGGAGATTTGACCTTATGGTTAGACCCTGAAATGGGAGATCCTATTGCTCGTTATATGCAAAAAATGGAGGAGATCCGCGAAAAACTCAATAGTGAATGCTATTTAGGATTACGAGATTTTGAGACACACTTCTGCCGTTATCCTAGTGGCGCTTTTTATAAAAAACATATCGATAACGCACGAGATCAAAATCGACGTAAAATCACCACCGTTCTCTACCTCAATGAATCATGGGAACTGGGTAATGGGGGAGAACTTGTAATGTATGATGGTAAAGATAATGAGCTCCTTAAACTCGAGCCTCTCTCTGGTCGCATGATTTTCTTTATGTCAGAAGAGTTTCCTCATGAAGTACTCCCGACAAATGAGCAGCGAGAAAGTATTGCAGGATGGTTTTTAACACAAAAATTTTTATAAAACCAATCACAAAGTCGACAAAAAGCTTTACACCTCCTCCTCTACAGGTATTACTAACCGACCTTGCCTTATAGGCATAATATGTATCAAAAAAAGGCACTGTTTCATATGGAACAATGCCTTTCATCAATATCTGTGGGTTGTAACCGATAGGGCTACTTACAACGATTGAGTACCGCGATAATGTTTCGATCTTCACTATCAGCTCTCGCATAAGTACTATCTATCGCTTTATAGATCTCTACCACAAAGTGATGATCTTTCGTTAAACGGATTCCATTACCTGAAAGCTTTGACTCTACAGGATGATATTGTCTCAATCCTTCACGAACACATGCCGTATAGCTCTCCACATGCTTATCAGAGACTAATTCCGTATCATGACGATTCGTCTCTTTATATTCGGTATAACTCACACTCTCAGGCGCAGACGTACACCCTGCAATCACTAAAGCTCCTAATGCACTTATTAGTAAAGATTTTTTCATGATTTTTTAATCCTTCTATCGTTATCTTTTAATTAATTGGATGATCGTGAGCCTGACAACAAGGATTTCGGCGATATCCAAAACTTTGCCAACTGAATTCTAAGGCATTATAGAGGTAAATTCTATTGGTGGCGACTGTCCCGATCTCAAGAATCAACTTTAAAGCTTCTTGAGCTTGTGAAACCCCGATAATATGGACAACAGGAGAGAAAACACCAAATAATGCACAATTTCCATCATCAGCATGCTCACCACTAAAAAGACATTCATAACAAGCCGCCGTAGGATCTCTAAAATCAAAAACTGTTAATTGCCCTTCATAACGTACAGCTGATCCTGATATAAGCGGAACACAATTAAAAATACAGGCTCGATTTAAATTTTTTCGTAGTTCAAAATTATCACTACAATCTAAAACAGCATCAGCTCCTACAATAAGATTCTGCAACTCACGAAATCCGACTTTTTTTTCAACAACATCAAATAGCACTTCGGGATTTAATGCTTGAAGATGCTTGGTGGCTTGCCGGACCTTTGAATGATTAAGATCACTCATTCGATAACTTGTCTGTCGATGAAGATTTGTAATATCGACCGTATCAAAGTCGATCAAGGTGACCTTACCGATACCTGCCCCTACAAGAAGGGGTAACGCAGCCATTCCCAATCCGCCACACCCCACCACCACCACATGAGCCTTCTTGAGTTTTGCTTGCCCTTCTAAATCAAATTGATCGAGCATAATATGTCGAGAATAACGGAGCAATTCCGCATCCGTTAACTGTGATTCATCAATCTTTATCACGATTCATGCTCCCTCTAAATATTAATATAGGAAGGAAAGCCCCTCTTTTATCTTCCTGTTGCTTTCAATATATCTGCAATAACTGTCACCCCACACTCTCCTCAAGCAGGAATGATTTCTCCCCAACCACATCTCGCTTTTAAAAAGTGTTTAATAAGACAATTTTAAACCGATATCATGATAAAATGACGCCTTTCCCCTCTTAAACCTTAACCTTACTTAAACCTTAAAAGTTCTTTTAAATACTTTTAAAAATAATACTTTTAAAGATTTTTTAAAATTTTCTTAACTTTTTTAAGAAATTTTTATCTTTCAAATTTTCAATCCCCCATAGCGAACTTTTCAGCAAAGCATCAAGCTTTTAGCGCAACCATTTAGCTTCAAAAGAGATCTTTAGAAGCCCAAAACTGCCTGAATAAATAACATTCGATTTTAGGGGCGCTCTTGAAATCTCTTCAAAGCGCCACATTATACTAACATGCAATTCTAAAACGAATAAGGAGTTAATTGTGGAACAATTTCGAGGTACAACCATCTGTGCGGTGCGCCGCGGTAATGAAGTCGTCATCGGGGGAGATGGTCAAGTTTCCATGGGAAACACCATTATGAAAGGAAACGCTCGTAAAGTTCGTCGCCTATTTAACGGAAAAGTCATCGCAGGATTTGCAGGTGGTACTGCCGACGCCTTTACCCTTTTTGAGCGCTTTGAAGAAAAATTAGCACAACATAGTGGGAACTTAACTCGCTCAGCAGTTGCTCTTGCTAAAGAGTGGCGTACAGAACGCTCACTACGTAAACTCGAGGCGCTGTTAATTGTTGCCGATGAAACCGCAACTTTTGTGATTTCAGGTTTAGGGGATGTCATCGAACCTGAACATGATATCGCGACCATCGGTTCAGGGGGCATGTTCGCTCATAGTGCGGCATTAGCACTTTTACAAAACACTGAGCTTCCTGCGGAAGAGATCGTTCGTAAAAGCCTTGAAATTGCCGGCAGCGTCTGTATCTATAGTAATACGAATTTAACACTTGAGAAATTAAGCTTCTAATAGCTATAACGCTTTAGATTTTTCTCATTGAAATCTTTCAAAAAGATTGACATCAATATTCAATATTCAATATTCAATATTCAAAGAAATATTAAAAGAATAAAAAGGAATCATTAAACATGAGTGCTATGACCCCAAGAGAGATCGTTCAAGAACTTGATCGTTATATTATTGGTCAAAATGAAGCAAAACGCTCAGTCGCTATTGCGCTTCGTAATCGTTGGAGACGTCAACAAGTTGGCGAGGATATGCGTAAAGAAATTACGCCCAAAAATATTCTCATGATTGGACCAACAGGTGTGGGTAAAACCGAAATTGCTCGCCGTCTTGCAACGCTTGCCAATGCCCCATTTATTAAAGTGGAAGCCACTAAGTTCACAGAAGTGGGTTATGTGGGCCGTGAAGTAGACTCGATTATCCGCGACTTAGTAGAAGCCTCCGTTAAACAAGTGCGTGAGCGCATGATTAAAGAAGCGTATCCAAAAGCAGAAGAAGCGGCGATCGAGCGTATTCTCGATGCAATCCTTCCCCCCCCTAAAAGTGTAGGATTTGCCGATGAGCCTAATGCACCAAAGAGTGAAAGTGCCACACGTCAGAAATTCCGTGAAAAAATTATTCGTGGAGAAATGGATGATAAAGAGATTGATATCGAGGTCTCAGGAATGGGCAGCGGTGGTGTCAATATTATGACTCCTCCAGGCATGGAAGAGATGGCAGATCAGCTCCAATCGCTCTTCCAACAATCAGGCATGGAAAAGAAAAAGAGCAAAAAAATGAAGATTAAAGAAGCTCTCAAAATCGTTCAAAACGAAGAGGCCGCTCGTTTAATCAATGAAGAAGACGCTAAACAGAAAGCGATTGAAGTTGCTGAAAACCAAGGTATCGTCTTTATCGATGAAATTGATAAAGTTTGCCGTAAAGGGGAAACTTCGGGTGCGGATGTTTCTCGTGAAGGGGTTCAGCGTGACCTTCTTCCTCTAATCGAAGGTTGTACAGTTTCCACCAAATATGGAGCAATTAAAACAGATCATATCCTCTTTATTACTTCTGGTGCATTCCACTTAGCAAAACCTTCGGATCTTATTCCAGAATTACAAGGCCGTTTACCGATTCGCGTAGAATTGAAATCCCTCAACGCAGATGATTTCTTCCGTATCTTAACCGAACCTTCTTCAGCACTTATCAAGCAATATACAGCGCTCCTCCAAACAGAAGGGGTTGAGCTTGAGTTTGAGGAAGCTGCACTTCGTAAAATTGCTAAGATGGCATTTGAAGTGAATGAAAAAACGGAGAATATCGGCGCACGTCGCTTACATACTATTTTAGAGCGATTACTCGAAGAGATCTCTTTCTCTGCCTCTGATCGTGATGGTGAGAAATTCATCGTGACTGAAGAGTATGTGAAAAATGAACTTGATGATCTCGTAGAAGATGAAGATTTAAGTCGATTCATCCTTTAACTGATCACCAATAACTCTCATACGGATAAAGTCCCTTATTTGAAAATCCATTGATTCAATATAAAGGCTTTATCCCATAAGAAAATCCCGCATCACATTCATTTTTGTGACGCGGGATTTTATATTTGTCCATTCAGATAAAGTGAGAAGTATTCAACGAGCGATTAAGCAAGTTGCACGGGATGCTCCTTCTCCCCTTCTTTGAATACAACCTCTCCTAAACTAATACAATTCACCGGACAAACAAGCGTGCAAAGATGACATCCCACACATCGTTCTTCAATACAATGAGGCTTTTTAGTGGATGAATCCCACCCAATAGCCTGATGCGCACCATCAGAACAAGAGATATAGCAACGACCACACCCAATACATAGCGCCTTATTGATCTTCGGATAAACAATATAACTTCGATCTAATGCCTCTGCAGGGACAATATTCGCAGTTGCTGCGCCCACCATCTCTTCAATACTTTTAAATCCTTGATCTTCCATATAATGAGAGAGCCCACTAATCATATCTTCAACAATACGATATCCAAACTGCATGATCGCTGTCGTGACTTGAACCGTTGCGCATCCTAGTAAAATGAACTCTGCCGCATCCTCCCAAGTCTCAATCCCGCCCATTCCACTAATAGGGACATTTAATAATTTTGGTGAGGTTCGCATCTCTTGGATAAACCTTAAAGCCACTGGCTTTACAGCTTTTCCGGAATATCCAGAGATACTCGATTTTCCATTCACGATGGGCATCCCGATTTTTAGATTTAAATTCAAGTTTGAGATAGATTTCAACGTATTAATCGTAGAGATTCCATCAGCACCTGCCGCCATCGCAACGATAGCGATCTCATTCATATCCCCTATATTGGGGGTCATTTTGGCAAGCAACGGTAATTGAGATCCTCTTTTCACGGCCTGACAATATTGACGAACTAATTCAGGATTTTGCCCAACATCACTCCCCATAGCATCAGAAGTCATTTGAGGGCATGAGAAGTTACACTCAATCATATCTGCCCCAGCTTCTTCAACCAATCTAGCTAAGGCCTCCCACTCCTCCTCATTCTGCCCCATGATAGAGGCTATTAATACTTTATGAGGGTAATCTTGTTTTAAGCGTTTGATAGCCTCGAGATTCTCAGCAAGCGGATGCTCCGCAATCTGCTCCATATTTTTAAACCCTACAAAGGGCGTTCCCTCTTTGCGCAAGATATCAAAACGAGGAGAGACTTCATTGGCTACAAAAAATCCTATCGTTTTAAAAACAATCCCTGCCCACCCTGCATCATAGGCCTTTGCACACATTTCATAGCAATTTCCCACCGGAGATGATGAGAGACAAAAAGGATTTTCAAATTTGACACCACAAAACGTGACGGATAGATCTTTCTTTAACATTTTGTATCTCCTTCTAAATATTGATGAATTGCTTCAGCCGCTTCTTTCCCACTCTTTACGGCATAAACGACAGTCTTATCTCCTTCAACAACATCTCCCGCAGCGAATACTCCCGCGGCACTTGTTTGGTATTCATCTGTCTTAATCAACCGATGATCTTTTTCCAAAGATTCTAATCCTATAAATTCTGACTTCTGACCTATAGCTAAGATAATCTTCTCAGCACTAATTGTTAACGCTGCCAAATGACTCTGATGCTCAAACGTCACACTATTTTGCGTAATACTCGTTGGTGTGTAGCCATCAATAATAGAGACATTCATGGTTTGTGCGAGTTGTAACTCATGCTTACTCGCGGGAAGCTCTGCTAAGGTTTCTCGCGCCACACATGTTACTTGCTCACAGCCCAACATTTTTAAGGAGGTTGCGATATCCATCGCAACATCCCCACCACCAATCACTAAAGCTGAACGAGGAACCTCTACATCCCCCTTATTCATTTTAATCTTCGCTAAATCATCCACCGCTAAAGTAACGGCGTCATTATCCATAAACATCGGTAGATGAGCACCATAACTAGCACCTATCGCTACAAGAATAGCCTTATGCTCCGCTTTTAATCGATCTATCGAGTGGTTTTGACCAATATGGGCATAATTGACAAACTTCACGCCCATATTTTTAATTAATTCAATCTCTTCATCAAGAATAGCGTTAGGCAAACGGTACTCAGGAATTCCATATCTCAGCCACCCACCAAACTCCGCATTTTTCTCATAAATTGTAACCCTATAACCTAAATTCGTTAATGTCACACTAGCCTGTAACCCTGCAGGCCCCGAACCGATGATCGCAATACTCCCCTTATCACCCGCTCCTTTTTTTAAAATATTCATTTTTGCAGCAGACTCGAAATTGGTAATATATTTTTGAATCCCCCCAATATCGATAGGACGATCAATTCCCGAACGAGAGCACCCTGCCTCACATAACTTCTCGGTAGGACAGACCCTTGAGCAGACGGATCCTAAGGCATTATTCTCTCGAACAATTTCCGCAGCACCTTTAAAATTCCGAAAAAATACGGAACGTATAAAAGCATCAGGGCGAGTACCGGCAGGACAATCTTGGCTGCAAGGCGCGTCATAACACAAGAGGCATCTTGCAGCCTCATCTATAACCCTCTGCGGCGTATATAATTGATCAAATTCGGTGCAATATAGTTTTGTCATAACGCTTATCCTCATTTGTGATTTATAACAGTCAATACTTTTTCACTGTACACTATACCCCTGAGAAAAAATTGACCTAAGTTATTAATATTAAAAGTAAATTTTAATTTACACCACATCACCCCTTAAAAAATAAGGGATAGATTAGAGGAAGTAAAAAGAGAATAAAAGAGGTAACAAAAGGGATAATAAAAGTAGCGTACACTCACTTCACTTTAAAAATATCTATCATCACTACCGGCACCGCCCTGGCAAAACTCGACAAAATTTCTCCCAAGCCCTATCTTAACCTTCAAAAGAAGCTTTAATAAAAAGTTTCAATAAAAAACAGCAAATACTGAAAATTGCGACCACCTAAATATTTCTCGGAGAAATGACTCTATTTCCGCGGTTGATTATGAGTCAATTTTGACGATTCAGCAGATGCTAAAAAAACATTAAAGAAAAACATTCGTAAAATCGA
>JASLEF010000146.1 GCA_030151245.1 Ignatzschineria sp.
CCATACACAGTAAAGGCTAAAACAAAAATTAAGGGTAGATAACGCCCAAATCGAGCAGCGATATGCATGTCAGGGAGCTCCTCTGTATATATTTATTAGTTATAAGGTATGGTTAAAAGTGCCACTATCATAACGCATTTCCTAATTTTATTTTAGAATTTTTTATGCTTTTAGTGACCCCTGTTGATCAAGTTTAGCACTCTTTTATCTAGAGTTGCATGCAATAGATTTTCCTGGTGAAAATCGGATATAATAACGGCTATGAAAAATCATGAAATAAACCCTTGGGATGACAAGATAGTTCCCCGAAAAAAATTATCAGAGGCTCGTGTTTCTGGTAGTAAATTGCGTAATGTTCAGACAGAAATTGGGCAGTTATCTCGTCGAAGAAGTCCTCTGAATCCTTACCAGATGTTAACAATTTATCTGAAAAGATCATTACAACTCACTTATATTGAGCCTTGGTTTCAAGCTTTTTTGCCGCCTAGACTAAAAGGCAGATTATTTATTGCGACGCTTGGTAAACGTTATTGGGTAATTGGTACGACGCGTGCTGAGTTTGGAGCTGCATTTAACTTCTATCAAAGGGAGATTAGGCAATCATTAGAGAATCATCTCAATAAAATTTCGAAAAAAACATGGAAAATTCCCCCATTACGAGTCGCTGTTATGCCTGAAAATCCTAATGATCGAGCATTAGAAAAAGAGCTAGAATCAATGATGAAGATCAAGTCAGTTCCGATGAAGTCTAAAGCAGAAAAGCTCGCTTGGAAGAAAAAGAGAGAGACCGCAGCGGCTGAAAAGCGTGCAGCAGAAGAGATCGAGCGTAGTAAAGCAAGTCAAATTATTGCGTCGATTGTTTCCCAATTAGATCAATATGAAAGTCGACATGGAAAAAGATCATAATTCTTACTTTGACGTCAATGAGAGCCGCGATCTTGATTCGTCATCAGATGCTCAAGAGATGATAGATGAAGAGGCCTTAAGAAAACTTTGGCGTTACTGGCGTGAAAGAGCGATGAATTTTTTAGTACGCCGCGAGCATAGTGAAGTCGAACTTCGACAGAAGTTAATGCAGAGAGAGTGTCCCTCCGGACTGTTGGAGGAAATTATCACTTGGTTGTATGCGCAACGATATTTAAGTCTTGAGCGATTTGCATATAGTTATGCCAAGAACCGTGCAGATTTAGGATATGGTCCTATTCGTGTACGTCATGAATTATCGGGGATGCATCAAATTTCTAATAAGGATATAGAGGCCGCCTTTACTGAAATAAATTGGTATGAGGCGAGAGCGACAGCGGAACGAAAAATACGACAAACAGATCCTTTTAAATATCGTGCAGCACTCTATCGTCGAGGTTTTTTGGGAGATGATTATTCTGCTGATGAACAGTAGCGAATATTTAGATATCTTGAAGTTTTATTCTCGCCGTTTTTGTGGGATTTGGGTGATTTATCAAAAAATATTTTGCTAACTCGTTAAAGTTGCGTGCTTTTGATCTAACTTCCTCGTTTTTTTCAAATTCAAGGTATAATAGAGCGCAAATATTTTGAGTTGAGTATTAGAGGAAGACACATGGTATTAGATGAGCAGTTGCAGAAATTTGGCTTGAGTTTTCAAGATCTACAAAATCGGGAAGGTTTAGTAGAAGTCGATACGCTCTACCAACAAATATTACCCGAAGAAGTATTACAAACTTTCTTACAATGGCGCCGTGGTGAAACAAGCTTTACTGCAATTGAAGAGTCTGAGTTTCAAATTAAACTTGGGGAATATCTAAACACCTTTATTGCACAATTATTTGGACTAGAGGATGAGACTGAGGCGTTGATTTCTCGGGCGGGTCGTTATAACCGTTTAATGCAATTTAAAGAACAGTTTATTCAACGTGGGGCCAAACGTTATCGCCAAGCGATTGAAGGAACTTTTGCGGAGCATCATGCGGCGCTTTTAGAAAAAGTAGGCGCAGAAGATAGCGATCCTGAGTTAGAGGCTAAGATTGCTAATTATGCTTTAGGATTAGATCCTGAAACGGATGCGCTTGAAATTGAGGCTATTCATCAATGGGGATCTCTTGCAGAGAAAGATCCTGAAGGCATGACACGTGTTGAGAAGTGGATAACTTTTAAATTTCCAGCAAGACTTGATTTTGATAATTTAGTAGCGGTTGAAGAGACTACATTTCATGGCATTCCTGTAAAAGTGGGTGCGAAACCACTCCGTCAACGTGATGGCTTTGATTTGACAGATCATCGTATGGATCGTTATGAAATAGCGAGCGAAATTGAATATTGTAAATATTGTCATGATCATGATGGAGATTTTTGTAGTATAGGATTCCCTGTAAAAAAAGGGGAACCTGATAAAGGTTTTCGCAAAAATCCTTTTGACGAGACATTAACGGGTTGTCCTCTTGATGAGATGATTTCGGAGATGCAGCGTTTGGAAAAAGAGGGGCTTACAATTGGGGCACTTGCGATCACAATGGTGGAAAACCCGATGGCTCCAGCAACAGGGCATCGTATCTGTAATGATTGTATGAAATCTTGTATTTATCAGCGCGCAGAACCTGTGAATATTCCCCAAATTGAAACGGGTGTTTTAACAACGGTTTTAGATCTGCCTTATGGTGTTGAGCTATATCATTTATTGGCTCGTTGGAATCCATTAAAACCCACAGGTTTTTTACCAGCAGAAGAAAACAACCGTAAAGTATTGGTCGCCGGAATGGGGCCTGCAGGTTTTACAATGACGCATTACCTTTCGCAAGAGGGGTGCCATGTCGTTGGGATTGATGGGTTAAAAATCGAGCCATTACCTGCTTCGGTTTTAAATCAACCTATCAAATCATGGCATGATCTCGAAGAGAATCTTGGGGATCGTATTTTGGCCGGATTTGGGGGGGTTGCAGAATATGGAATTACTGTACGCTGGGATAAAAATTTCCTAAAACTTATCTATTTAACATTAGCTCGTCGCCAAAATGTGGATATTTATGGCGGGGTTCGTTTAGGGGGAACATTAACCCTTGATGATGCATTTGATCTGGGATTTGATCACGTATCATTAGCGGTAGGAGCAGGATTGCCGCGAGTTCTGAAGATTGATAATTCATTGGCGAAAGGAATGAAGCAGGCTTCTGATTTCTTAATGGCAATGCAATTAACAGGGGCTGCAAAAGATAGTTCCATTGCTAACTTGCAAGTAAGATTGCCGGCAGTGGTGATTGGGGGTGGTTTAACCGCTATTGATACTGCGACAGAGGTGCAAGCTTATTACATTAAACAAGTAGAAAAAACGCTTCATCGTGTAGAGATCTTAGGTGAGGAAAAAATTCGTGAGAATTTATCACCAGAGGATAATGAAACCCTGACAGAGTTTTTAACGCATGGTTTAGAAATTCGTGAAGAGCGACTAAGAGCGGAAGCTGCTGGTGTTGAACCAGATTTTAATCCTTTAATTAAAAAGTGGGGCGGCGTAATGATTGCTTATCGCCGGACCATGCAAGAGTCGCCTGCTTATACCTTAAACCATGAAGAAGTGACAAAAGCATTTGAAGAGGGAATCTCTTTTGGTGAAGAGTTGAACCCTTTAGGGGTGGAGCTTGATCAGTATGGTCATGTGAAGGCAATTCGCTTCAAGAAATCAGGCGAAGAGGATGTAACAGTACCTGCTCGTGCCGTCTTAGTCGCTGCAGGTACTTCACCGAATACAATCTATGGTACAGAGTACCCAGGGTCTCTTGAGATTGAAGATAAGCATCACTTCCAAGGCTATGATTTGGAAGGAAACTTAGTGCCATTTAATTGGGGAACTAATAACAAGGAAGCATTTGCGCCATTTACCTCCTTTAGACGTGGTGAAAAACGAGTTTCTTATATTGGTGATACGCACCCTGTGTTTAATGGTAATGTGGTGAAGGCTATTGCAAGTGCTAAGAAATCTTCACGCTTTATTATGGAAGCATTAGATCGTTTGCCTGAAAATACTCTTTTAAATAAAGAACTTGCTTTAACGATGCAAGAAGGATTAACGGCAACGATACAATCGATAGATTCTTCTAATCCTACCGTATGTGAGGTTTGGGTGAAGGCTCCTATGGCTGCGAAGAACTTTAAACCAGGGCAATTCTTTAGAATGCAGACCTTTGAAGCTGATAGTGAAATTGTCGAAGGTACGCGTTTACAGATTCCACTTCTGACTGTATCAGGGACCGGATCTACTGATGATGCTATCCGCCTTTTAGTATTCCAATGGGGAACAGGTCAGCGTCTTATTCCTTCATTAAAGCCTGGTGATAAAGTTATTTTAGCAGGACCAACCGGAGCACCCACAGATCTTCCATCAGGTAAGACGATTCTTGTAGTGGCAGGACGCTGGGGAGCTGCGGTAATGCTTGATATAGGGTTTGCATTGCGTAGTGCCGGCAATAAGGTGATCTATCTTGCTGCTATGGGCTCGAAAGGCGATGTGGATCATATGGATGAACTTGAAGAGGGCGCGGATCAAATCATATGGGCCGTGGGTAAAGGTGATCCGATTGAGGCTCGTCGTCCACAGGATCACTCTGTCGTCGAATGGGATGTGATCAAACTTATCGGGGAGCTTGATGAGCAGGGAGTTGTTGATATGAGCGAAGTGGATCGTTTAATGGCGATGGGATCTACCGGAATGCTCAAAGGTTTCCAGAAAGAGCTCTCAGAAGGGGGAACATTACATCATCGTTTCAAAGAAGATCTTCACATTACGGGGACGATTGGTAGCCCAATGCAATGTATGATGAAAGGGGTTTGTGGTCAATGTTTACAGTGGCAAATAGATCCTGCAACCGGTGAGCGTACACAGGCAGTCTTTACCTGTTCACAACAAGATCAGCCCTTAAAAAATGTTGATCTTGATAACTTAACGGCACGCACAAGCCAAAATAGATTGCCAGATATTATCTCTTCACATTGGTTATCTCATGTGCTTGAAGCGAAGAAAAAAGCAGAGTAATCAATGATATAAGCGATGCTTTAAAGTGGATGAACAACACCCCGAAAGAGTGATAGGCTTTTGGGGTGTTTTTGATTGTGATGTATCCACCTTATAAGAGATGCGAATCGCATTCTTCATTCTGGCTAAAAGCGGATACGTCAGCGATAAGGTATCTCTTTGGTATCAGATGGGGCAGTATTCGCTGTTTTATTAGTGGGTGTTTGATGATCAGAAGTTTGTAAGTATTTGCTCTAGCGATAATGGCGTCCCTATTCATCAGCTGACTTAGGCGACAGTATCTTTTTCTAATAGGGAACTCCGCTATTTTTGGGGCGTCTCAAAGGTTTAAAATGACTCAATTTTGATAACCTCATAAGCCGGAACCTCATAAGGATGTGCCGACTTCATAGCTTTAACGGCATCTTGTATCAGTGTTGTTTCGACAACGAGTTCAACTCGCCATTCAGAGACAGTCTTTAGCTCATCGATAATACCAGAGTAGGGGTTACTGCCAGGAAGCGGTTTGAACTGTCCTTGTCCTAAAACTTGCCAAGCGCAATGAGAGTATTCGCCAATTTTCCCACCTCCGGCATTGAAGACTGCTTCTTTGACAATTTCAACGTGAGAATCTGGGACAAAAAATATGAATTTATACATCTTTGTTCCTATTTAGGTAAAATATAGTGATGATTTTTCGACGTCATAGATAAGATACCTTACTATAGGCTCTTTTGATTGAGAAGATGTTTTATCTTAACACTGATTGACCAATGCTAGAGGAGTATGAGTCTATGAAACAATTGTCAGGAATGATCCTTGCTTGTGCAGTTTTAAGCGCATGTGCCTCAACCTCTCAAAATCAAGTGACTTTAAAAGTTGCATCTGCTCAGATAGACTGTATTGGTGTTGCGCCGCAACAATGTCTATTAGTACAAGAGGTTACAGATACTCAGGCTATGGCAAATAGGGATTGGGAATTTTTTTATAGCGATATCGGAGGCTTTGAATATGAGCCTGGATTTGAATATATGCTGCTGATTAATAAGATCCCTCGGGAGCGCGTTGCGGCAGATCAGTCCGCTACGATCTATCATTTAGAAAAAGTTTTAATGAAGAGAGCGACGACTTCCGAAAATATGCCGCAGACCTTTAGCATGACAAATATGAGATAAATTAGGACCGACGATTGATCTATGGAATTTTATTATAATCCCCCTATATCTCCTTGGCTCAATATTCTCTATCAAGATGAAGCGATGATGGTCATAAATAAGCCGGCAGAATTACTCTCTGTACCGGGAAAAGCTGTAGAGTTATGGGATAGTGTTATTACTCGTGTTCAGTGGGAGTATCCTTATGCCGAAACAGTGCATCGATTGGATATGTCAACGAGTGGGATTTTAGTGGTAGCCTTAACAAAAGAGGCTGAAAGGGAGTTGAAGCGCCAGTTTCGTGAGCGGGAGACCTCAAAGCGTTATATCGCGGATGTTTGGGGGATTATGGCTGAAGATGGTGGAGTGGTGAATCTTCCGCTGATTTGTGATTGGCCAAATCGTCCGAAGCAGATGGTCTGTTTTGAGCGAGGTAAAGACGCAAAGACGCAATATCGAGTGCTTTATCGAGATCTTGAAAAGAACTTTACTCGAGTTGAATTGACACCGATAACAGGAAGATCTCATCAGTTGCGAGTACACCTTTTGTCATTAGGACATGTGATTTTAGGTGATCGATTTTACGCTGAAGGGGCAGCATTTATCTGTCGAAAGCGTTTAGCGCTTCATGCGAGTGAATTAGGATTTAAGCATCCGATAACAGGGGAAGATCTTCATTTTAGAGCACCATTGTCTTTTTAAGATAACAACGGCAGGATGATATTAACGTCGAGAATCATATGAAAAATCTATTGGAATCGATTTTAAAGGGTGGGGCTCATTTTGATGGGAAGATGAAAGTCATCAAATAATAGAAGCCATAGCACCGTGGTATGAAATCGCGGTATGAAAAGAACCCTCTAAAATAGAGGGGGTAAAATATTATCCCCTTGTGTAAGGGGAAGTCTCCATAAAATTCGCAGCCAAAAGAGGATAGACCCTATTTTAAAAGGATTTTTATTGCTTGATAATGATAGAGAATGATGCTGAATTTAGGGGGATATTTGAGGCGCCTGAAAGAAGGTATCTTCCTTGGAAGATTTACTTAAGTAGCCAGGGTTAGGGCGGATAGGCTATGATTGTTCACACTGCTTTCTTAAATTGTGTGTAATCTATGGATAGGGATTTATTAAAATCATGGCACGTATTTCGTATTTAACGCAAAAAGGCATTACGCTTTCTCCGCGGGTTTATTTTATTGATGCCTTAAGTTATATGGCACTTGGGCTCTTCTCATCACTATTGATGGGATTAATTGTCAAGACATTAGGGCAGCAATTTGGCATAGAGTCATTTGTAGAACTTGGAAGTTTTGCGATGGATTCGAAGATTGTGGGGGGGGCGATTGGGGTTGCGATTGCCGCAAGTCTCAAGGCGCCACCTTTGATTCTATTTTCGGCAGTATTTGTAGGGGCATTTGGTAATCATCTTGGGGGGCCGGCAGGCGCTTACATTGCCGTTTTAATAGCGGTTGAAACCGCAAAGTTAATTTATAAGTTAACGCGTTTAGATATTATTTTAGTGCCTTTTGTCACTTTTGTGGTGGGATTTTGGGTTGCAAAATGGGTGGGAATTCCAATTAGTGAGTTAATGAAAGGATTAGGAGAGCTCATTAACTGGTCAACCGAACAGCAACCCTTTGTAATGAGTATATTGGTAGCGACATTAGTGGGGTTGGCATTAACTGCTCCGATTTCAAGTGCAGCATTATCATTTATGTTAGGGCTTGATGGCTTAGCTGCCGGAGCCGCAGCAATTGGTTGTAGTGCTCAGATGATTGGTTTTGCAACCAGTAGTTATAAAGAGAATGGATTTGGCGGATTTTTGGCGCAGGGTTTGGGAACCTCCATGCTTCAAATCGCGAATATTATTAAAAATCCACTGATTTTAATCCCCCCGACAGTGGCGGGGATGATTGCAGCACCGATTGGTATTGTGCTATTTCATATGACAAATAATGCAGCTGGTGCTGGTATGGGAACCAGTGGTTTTGTGGGACAATTTATGGCATTTGAATCGATGGGTTTTAGTTGGATGACTGCACTTTATGTGGTGTTATGTCATTTCATACTTCCTGCATTGATCAGTTATCTACTGGCAAAATGGTTTTATCAAAAAGGTTGGATTCAAGTGGGGGATATGACTCTTCATTATGAATAAACACATTTTATATATCGCTGTATAAAAGTTTTATTTAACCGTTTAATCGATAGTCTTCTCTCGGTTGGAGAATATAATTTTATATATAGTTTATATATAGCACTACTTTAGTACTATTTTAGTGCTACTGATTCAATCCGCTCTTATGCTACACTGATTTTTCAGCTGGAAATAAGAAAGATCTTTATCAGATAGATCAATTCTAAGAGAGAGAATTCTTGATAATACCGGCATCTTAATCACTTTATAAATAGAGAAGGGAAGAGTTATGACTAATAGAACAGATATCACGATGGGGGGAAATCCCATTACATTAATTGGTTCAGAAGTTATTGTCGGCGAAAAAGCACGCGACTTTACTGTCGTAGATTTTGATTTAAAACCCGTAACGCTGGCAGATTATGCAGGTAAAGTTAAAATTATTTCTGTGGTTCCTTCGGTGGATACTGGTGTTTGTTCAATTCAAACAAAAAAATTTGAGTCAGAAGCTGCCGCACTGAGCGATGTGGTAATTTTAACAATCTCCGTAGATCTTCCTTTTGCGCAAAAGCGTTTTGCAGGGGAAAATAAGATTGAAACGCATCATCTTCTATCTGATTACCAAACTCATGATTTTGGCGTAGAGTATGGTTTTGAGATAGAAGGTTTAGCGCTTTTAGCTCGTGGTGTCGTGGTGATTGATAAAGACGATGTTGTTCGTTATGTAGAGTATGTGAAAGAAGTGACGACAGAGCCTGACTATGAGGCAGCATTAGCTGCGGCAAAAGCATTGGCATAGTCTGAGGTTATTACAAGCAGTGAGCCATGCTTTAAAGTATTTGAAGAAGCATTCTTTGAATAGATATTTAAAGAGATAAAAGCTGCCCTTGATCGATTTTAGTTTCGTTCAAGGGCAGCTTTTTTGAGTTTCATCGATGGAGTTTTTGATGGATTATAGATTGAAAGCTCTTTTTTTACAGTCAGTATCGATTTTATAGTGAGGTTGAGTGATGACTATAAAAATGTCGAGAGCCCCCATTAACCTTAATATCTGAATGTATCCATTAGGTACGGAATTAATGTCCTGCTGCGGTTAAGCTTTCAAGATACTGATTGATAGTATCAGATTCATACATCCAGTTGACTGAGCCATCTGCATTTTGAATGCGAAGGCATGGAACTTGTTTTTTTCCACCTTCATGAAGTAGTTCAGTGGCGAAAGTCTCATTGCCTTTGGCATCGCGAAGCTCAATATTGAGGTTTAAGCGGGTGATAGTGCGGCGGACTTTCACACAGAAAGGGCACATGTGATATTGGTAGAGTGCTAGATTTTTTGTTTTTTCATCAATCATTGCTTGTGCTTCAGGTGAACGCTTTACAGGTGTTGGAGCAAATGTGCTATCAAAAAATAGAATGGCTTTTCCTAAAATATTACGAATTAACTTCATGAGAATTCCCTTTATGATTGAGTGCCAAGCAGACTCATTATGAGATCTGGCATTATTTTGAGATCGTGAATATGGGTGTTAGTGTATCAATGTTTGTCTAAAAGAGGAACGAGCGGACGACATTCGGTCATACTTGTGGTGAATGATTACGCTATATGCTGTTGCGATAATGGTCTCGAAGCCACTTATCGAGACTATTGGTAAAAAGTTGGCGGTCTCTTTGTGTTAAAGGATCGGGACCTTTTGTTTGAATACCGCTGCCTCGTAAAGTTTCATTAAAGTCTCTCATGGTGAGCTTTGCGTCGATTGTCCCTAAATCATAAAAGCTTCCTCGAGGGTTGAGCGCGAATCCTCCTCTATCTAGAATCTCTTTAGCTAGAGGAATATCGGCGGTAATAATCAGATCATCTTTTTGTGTAAGTTCTACTATTTTTTGGTCGGCGACATCAAAGCCTGAAAGCACCTGCAATGACTTAATAAAAGGAGATCGCTGTAATTGAATACGTTGGTTTGCTACAAAAGTGACAATGACTTTTTCCCGGATTGCTGCGCGGCATAAGATCTCTTTAAGAACATTGGGGATAGCATCGGCATCGACTAAAATTTGTGTCATAAGATTTTTAATGGAATTAGGGCGGGGGAGTAGTGTAACAGTTGAAGATCATTAGGTAAAAGAAAAGCCCTGATCATCATCGAAAAGGGCTTGATATTTGTAGTCGTGTTATCTATTAAGATATCGGTTGTTTAGCGAACAATCATGATATCGCAAGTTGAATGACGCACAGTGCTTTCAGAAACTGAGCCTACAAACATTCTTTCTACCATGCCATAACCTGTCGCACCCATGACAATAAGGTCTGCATGAACTTCAGGTGCAATTTTCTTCGCGATAGCACTTCTTGGTGAGCCCTCTTTTTTAATGGTGGCAACATCTGTTAAACCTGCTGCTTTTGCTTTCTCTTCAGCACTTGCTAAAATTTTCTTCGCATTATCTTCAGCATACTCTTCGAGAGGTTCTCTATAAGCGATCGCAAGTGAATATGAGCGAACATCGATAACGTGTGCGATAACTAATTTACTACTATAGAACTTCGCCATTTCGATTGCACGATCAAGTGCTTTAAGGGAAGCTTCAGATCCATCAACAGGGACTAAAATCGTCTTATAGTTTGAACTCATATTTGATTCTCCTCATTTAGAGTGTGGATTAAAATAACTAGCTTTATATTCAATTTTCATTATACCCAAGTTTACGGCTATTTACAGTGAAGAGCCTGAAGTAGGTCATGAAAACAATCATTAAATTCTCGCTAGTCGATTAAAAAAATCTTATTGTAAGGTTATCTTCTTGATAATGATCTTTTATTTGAAATGTTTTAGGTGGACGCTTAGTCCCTTTTGATAGGGTTTTGGAGAGAGTTATGTCATTAAAAATGCTAGATAGTAAAAAAAATGCCTCACTTTTATAAAAGCGAGGCATGAATGATGATCTATTGGTAGAGATAAAGGCTCTTAAATCGAATTAACGGCGGTAAGTGATACGTTCTTTGTTATTTAACATGATGTGAGTTTCGGGTAATGTTGTTTCCGCAAGAATTTTACCGTGGCGAATAGAGTATCGTGTTGGAACTTGTCGACGTAGTGCATCGAAACCATTTTCCGCTGGTAAAATAATACAATTGGCAGAGAGCCCCTCTTCAATGCCATAATCTTGGAGATGAAGTGTCCGGGCACTATTTTCAGTGATGAGATTTAAACCATTATTGAGTTCTGGATATCCCATCATCTGCCCAACATGCATGCCCATATGCAAGACTTGAAGCATATTCGCAGTACCGAGAGGGTACCAAGGATCGAAGACGTCATCGTGACCGAAGCAGACATTGAGTCCCGCTTTTAGAAGTTCCTTCACTCGTGTCATTCCTCGGCGTTTAGGATAGCTATCAAAGCGACCTTGAAGGTGAATATTAACGAGAGGATTTGCGACAAAGTTAATGCCGGAGAGTCTCAATACACGAAATAGACGAGATGCATAAGCATCATTATAAGAACCCATAGCTGTGGTATGACTCGCGGTGACTTTTTCACCAATGCCATCGCGATAGGCAAAAGCAGCGACAGACTCGACAAAACGAGATTGTTCATCATCAATTTCATCGCAGTGAATGTCAATCAAGCGATCATATTTTTGGGCGAGCTCAAAAATGTACTCGAGAGAATTGACGCCATATTCTCTTGTAAATTCAAAGTGAGGAATTCCTCCAATTGCATCTGCTCCCATTTTCATCGCTTCTTCAAGAAGCGCTTTGCCGTTTGGGAAGGAGAGAATTCCTTCTTGAGGGAATGCTACAATTTGGACATCTATAAAGTCTTTAACCTCAGCTTTAAGTTCAAGCATCGCTTTGAGTGCAGTGAGAGTTGGGTCAGAAACATCGACATGAGTTCTAACATGTTGAATTCCATTTGCTATTTGCCACTTCAAGGTTGTCAATGCTCGGCGTTTTACATCCGCTTCATTTAACATGGCTTTGCGTTCTGCCCATCGCTCAATCCCTTCAAAGAGTGTTCCCGATTCATTCCATTTTGGTTCACCTGCAGTTTGTGTGGTATCAAGATGGATATGGGGTTCGATAAAGGGAGGGATTACTAATCCTTCTTCTGCATCAATGATCGTGACATCTTCACCGAGGTTAAGATCGGTATCTTGCGGGACGATTTGACTGAATTTGCTATTTTTTATCGCTAGTTGCCAAAAGCCTTCTTGATCACGAAGGCGAGCATTTTGAATAATTGTTGTCATAGTAGAGATTCCTATCGAATATGATTTTTAGCACCAATAGTTTTTTCAAGCACTATATAGCTGATAAGGCTTGCAATAACTGAATTGAGGGGGACGATGCCATTAAATGTATAGCTTGCAACAACCCCAGCTGCCACCGCAATAATGGCGTTCCAGTTCACAAAAATATCATTCATTTTAGCAATTTCTGTATAACGTTGACGACTCATAAAAAAGTCCGCTATTAAAATAGTTCCAATAGGGGGAATTGCGGATGATAAAAATACTAACCAATCTACAAAGTTATTGTAAAGCCAAAGTGAAAGAATAGTGCCGACAAATCCTAAAATCATCGAGAGTTTTCGGCTTGAAATGCCCGTCATGCTCGAGAATCCTAAACCTGATGCGTAGAGGGCATTATTGTTGGTTGTCCAGATGTTTAGGCCTAGAATAATAATGGCTGGAATAATTAATCCTTGAATGAGCATCACATCAAAGATATCTGCTTTTCCAAGTGCTAAGGTTCCCATTGCACCAAAAATAAACATGAGGGAATTGCCAATGAAAAACGCGAGTACAGCTACAATAATCGCTGTTTTAGCATTTTTACCAAAGCGCAAAAAATCTGCCGTTAAGCTACCGGCACTAATAAATGAGCCGATAACGATACTGAGAGCGCTTGCCATTGTTAAAGGGTCAGTTGGTTGAACAGCGGACAGCGCTTTAATTCCCCCAACAGAAGAGACGGCTTCCCAGACAGAATAGATACCAAGAATTGTCATGGAGGGAACAGCTAATATTGAGAGGGCGGCGATTGCGCCAATGCCAAAATACATCGTTCCGGTCATCAAGGCGCCAGCAATCATAATGAGTAGATAGAGATTAATACCCGTTACTTCACTGACAGGTATGACAAACATCGCGACACCAACGCCAAACCAGCCAACTTGTGTTCCGGCAAGGAGAAAAGAGGGAAGCCAAGCGCCACGGCGTCCGAAAGCATAGCGCGCTAAAAGATGTGTTGTTAATCCTGTTTTAACGCCAATATATCCTAAGAACGCGGTATAAATTGCAAGAAAAGAGTTACCAATGATGATGGCAATAAAGAAACGCTCTAAATTTAAACCAGCGCCTGCTCGACCACCTGCAAGCATACTGGCAGAGAAGAAGGTTAAGCCTAGCATAATGAATGCAAGAGATAGTAGGCTTTTGCGCTGGTTTAACGGGACGATTCCTTGGCTATAATTGACATCATCAGACATCGGGGGTCACTCCATCTTTAAAATAAAAAATTCAGAAAAATTTATACATGTTTTGCCAACCCTATTACTAATTACTATTTCTTGGGCACAAAACTTTCTTATCATAAACTGAATTTGCAAAATGTGAAGTTTTTTATTAAATATTTTTCTCCATTCATTAATCATTGTTTGGTTATTTCTAAAATTAGTAAATCTTATGCGAATTCTAGGAGAACCGATTGTTTGTGTTATCTCTCTATCAGAAGGTCTATCCTAAATTTAGACATGACAAGACCAAGAGTATGAAAGATATTCGCGATAATAGTCTATCGAACCTAGACTTTTGAGAGGCGTTTAATGAGATACTTCTAAGATGACGTAAGGGGATTAATAATTGGGATAGGGCAGGAGGCACTTTTAGGAAGCTTATGATCTATTGAAAGATTGTAAAAAGTGCATAAAAGCGGCATAAAAAGTGCTATAAAAAAAGCTTCCTAAAACTATTTAGGAAGCTTTCATTAAAATGGAGGCTATGAGTGGTTATTTACCAAGATCTTCAAAAAATCGTTTAGCTTTATCAAGCCAACCATTTTGTTTTGGCGCATGATTTTCACCAAGTGTTTCACCAAATTTACGAAGCATTTCTTTCTGTTCGGTACTCAATTTTACAGGTGTTTCTACTTTAATAGAGCAATAAAGATCACCTTGTAATCCACCGCGAACAGGTTTAACCCCTTTTCCACGAAGTCTAAAAACTCGGTCAGTTTGTGTTTCTGCCGGAATTTTTAGATTCACACGCCCATCAAGTGTTGGTACTTCAATTTCACCGCCTAATGCTGCCGTTGTGAAGCTGACAGGGACTTCACAATAAAGATTTTCATCCTCTCGTGTGAAAATAGCATGTTTTTTCACGCGGATTTGGACATAAAGATCCCCATTTGGACCTCCATTTTCACCAGCTTCGCCTTCACCTGAAAGTCGAATGCGATCCCCTGTATCAACCCCGGCTGGAACTTTGACCTCAAGAGTTTTGTTTTTCTTCACATTACCGCTGCCGTGACAATGTGTGCATGGATTGGTGATTTTTTTGCCGCGACCATGACAATCAGGGCAGGTTTGCTGTACTGAGAAAAACCCTTGAGAAACTCGAACTTGACCAGCGCCATGACAGGTTGTACAAGTTACGGGCTCAGAACCCTCAGCCGCACCCGAGCCATTACAATAATGACAATGAACTGTGGTCGGAATGGTGATGCGCGTGGTGGTTCCAAAGACGGCTTCTTCTAATGTGATATCTAACTGATAGCCAATATCATCGCCACGATATGCCCGAGGACCACTGTTTCGTCCACCGCCACCACGGCCACCGAAGATATCGCCAAACATATCTCCGAAGATGTCACCAAAATCACCGCCGGCAAAACCGCCACCAAAGCCACCGCCTTGACCAGCTTGTCCATTGACACCCGCATGACCGAATTGGTCATACATTTTACGTTTTTCTTCATCGAAAAGAACTTCGTAAGCTTTTTGAACTTCTTTAAATTTTTCTTCCGCTTCTTCTTTGTTGTCTATATTACGGTCTGGATGGTATTTTCCCGCAAGACGTCTATAAGCTTTACGAATCTCATCTTGTGTCGCTGTTTTAGACACTCCTAAGACTTCATAATAATCGCGTTCCGACATATATGCTTATTCCTTACTGTTAAATCTGCTAGTTTTTAATTTGCAATTTGTGAATTGTAATTTGTCATCAAATGAATGATTAGGGCGATCGAGAGTATGAGTCGATCTTGACGGCTGGATAAATATCCCAGGCCTTACTTCATGTTTTGAGAAATATCTGGGGGATATTAAAACATATTATCGATTGGGAAACTTTTAAAATATCCCTATTGATAAGGTGTCTACAGATCCTTCGTCTTATCGCTTATTTTGTCATCTCTTTTACTATAAAAGAGGATACCTCTCACGAGGTATCCTATGATCAAATAGTCCGTTATAACACGTGATTATTTATCTTTTTTCTCATCTTTAACTTCTTCAAACTCAGCGTCAACAACATTATCATCTTTTGCTGTCTCCGCATCACCTTCTTCGCCGCCTTGTTCTGCATAAGCTTTTTGTGCAAGTGCGCCTGCAAGCTCAGTGAGTTTCTCAGTTTTTGCATTGATATC
Source organism: Ignatzschineria sp. (assembly GCA_030151245.1). Lineage (GTDB taxonomy): Bacteria > Pseudomonadota > Gammaproteobacteria > Cardiobacteriales > Wohlfahrtiimonadaceae > Ignatzschineria. The sequence continues at coordinate 15,917 of JASLEF010000146.1, forward strand.
TTCAAGATCGCTGCCTTTTACAGCCTCTTTAAGCTCTTCAATCGCCGCTTCAATAGCCGTTTTTTCAGCTTCTTCCACTTTCTCAGCTAAATCTTTGAGTGATTTTTCTGATGCATGAATCATCTGTTCAGCCATGTTGCGAGCTGAGACTAATTCTTGGAATTTTTTATCTTCTTCCGCGAATTTTTCAGCATCTTTAACCATTTTTTCAATATCATCATCCGATAAGCCAGAGTTAGAACGGATCTGGATTGATTGCTCTTTACCTGTTGCTTTATCTTTTGCAGAAACATTCATGATGCCATCAGAGTCAATATCAAAGGTAACTTCGATCTGTGGAGTACCACGTGGTGCTGGTGGAATATCCGCAAGATCAAATTGACCTAAAGAATGGTTCTGTGAAGCTTGTGGACGTTCACCTTGAAGGACATGAATTGTCACCGCAGGCTGATTATCTTGTGCTGTTGAGAACGTTTGACTTGCTTTTGTGGGAATTGTTGTGTTTTTCTCGATCAGTTTCGTCATTACGCCACCCATTGTCTCGATACCAAGAGATAATGGTGTCACGTCAAGAAGAAGAACGTCTTTTACATCTCCACCTAAAACACCACCTTGTACAGCTGCACCTGAAGCAACTGCTTCATCAGGGTTAACATCATGACGAGGTTCTTTTCCGAAGAACTCTTTCACTTTTTCCTGTACTTTAGGCATACGTGTTTGACCACCAACGAGTATCACATCGTTGATCTGACTTGCAGAAAGACCGGCATCTTTAAGCGCAATACGGCATGGCTCAAGTGTACGATCAATGAGATCTTCAACTAATGCTTCAAGTTTTGCACGGGTCATCTTAATGTTTAAATGTTTTGGACCAGTGTTATCTGCTGTGATGTATGGCAGATTGATCTCTGTTTGTTGTGCTGAAGAGAGTTCAATTTTTGCTTTTTCTCCTGCATCTTTTAAGCGTTGAAGCGCTAAAGGATCATTTTGTAAGTCGATTCCTGTCTCTTTCTTGAATTCTTCAACAAGGTAGTTAATGATTGCATTGTCAAAATCTTCACCACCGAGGAATGTATCGCCGTTTGTCGAGAGAACTTCAAATTGTTTATCGCCATCAAAATCTGCAATTTCAATGATCGAGATATCAAATGTACCGCCACCAAGGTCAAATACCGCAACTTTACGCTCACCTTGTGAATCTTTATCAAGACCATAAGCTAGGGCTGCTGCTGTTGGTTCGTTGATAATACGTTTTACATCAAGACCTGCAATCTTTCCTGCATCTTTCGTTGCTTGACGTTGCGCATCGTTAAAGTAAGCTGGGACTGTGATGACAGCTTCAGTTACTTTTTCACCTAAATATTTTTCAGCAGTTTCTTTCATCTTCATAAGAACGCGCGCTGATACTTCTGGTGGAGCCATTTTTTGATCTTCTAATACTGAAACCCAAGCATCGCCATTGTCTGCTTTGATGATTGAGAAAGGAACAATTTTACTGTCCTTTTGTACTTCTGCATCATCAAAACGACGACCAATAAGACGTTTGATAGCATATAATGTGTTTTTAGGGTTAGTAATTGCTTGGCGTTTCGCCGGCTCACCTGTTAAAACTTCATCTGCTGTATATGCCACAATTGATGGGGTTGTGCGATCGCCTTCTGCGTTCTCTATAACACGAACCTTGTCGCCTTCCATTACGGCAACACATGAGTTAGTTGTACCTAAGTCAATACCAATAATTTTAGCCATTATTAATTTCCTTTAATCTATATTTTTTTAATAGTGTTTTTTTGCTAGTCATGAGCTTATA
>JASLEF010000072.1 GCA_030151245.1 Ignatzschineria sp.
GCGAACCGTCATCCCCGTGTCAATATTTTACAGCCAGGGCCGGGTGTGGGAGGACACTGTATTGCGGTAGACCCATGGTTTATTGTGGATAAAACGCCAGAGCTTGCGAAGATTACCCGTTTAGCCCGTGAAGTGAATGAAGGGAAGCCAGAGTGGGTCATCAATAAGGTGAATGAAGCCGTCGCGGCATTTGCGACCAATAACGATAAAGCAATGAGTGATGTCCGCATCGTATGTTATGGCCTTGCTTTTAAACCCAATATTGATGATCTCCGTGAAAGCCCAGCGCTCTTAATTACGGAGAAGTTGGCAAAATTATACCCCGGACAAGTTAGTGCCGTGGAGCCCAATATCGAAGCTGATCACCCTGTACTTGCGAAGAATGGACTCACATTAAAATCATATGATGGCTCCGAAGCTGATGCAGATGTATTGGTGGTATTGGTTGATCATACCGATTTTATCGCAAGACCTTTAATGACTACAGCACAGCAAATGGTAATTGATACGAAAGGGATTGTATAATTATTTGAATAGTGACGCAACATGAGCATTCGGAAATATAATGACTGCTCATAACATATTTAGGGTTATATGAATGTTTAGCATATAATCTTATTTTGTATTTTATTTTTATAAGTTAAACGCTGGATTAGGGGTAAGTAGAGATGCGAGATAATCAGGATAGAGGAAAGAGTCTAACTCAAAAGGAAAAAATCGAATCTCCTATTGTTATCGATGTGAGCGAGGATTCAAGTATTAATCGAGATCTACAGTTTCTAGCACTGAAAAAAAAGATCACTGAAAGAAATCAAGAGATTGAATCTTATCAAACTGAAATTGCTCATATGAAAGATGAGCTCGAACGGTTTAATGATGATTATAAAATCATCTTGAAAGAAGAATCTACGAAGCAACAAGAGATCGAGACGTTAAAGCAACGACTGATAGATATTTCTTCTCAAAAAGAGCAGGTCTCGGAAGAGTTAGTGAAACTGCAAACCAATTATGAGGGGATGCTAGGTAGAGAAGAGCGCTATCTACGTGAGGTGCGGCAGTTAAAAAATCAAATTGCCAATCAAAAAGCTGGACTTTATCGTACTTACTCATATCGCTTGGGATATATTTTAATTCAGTCAACAAAATCATTTGGTAACTTTTTTAGGTTGCCTAAAGATCTTATCAGTCTCTATCTAGATAATAAACAACGGAAAAGTAAAAAAAAAACACTAAAGCTTAATCAGCAACAGCACTATTCACGCAAAGGAGATAGTGCTCCTCTCTTTCATAAAATAATAGAGATTAGTCATATTGAGTCAGGACGTAAGCATGCTAGAATTGCGACAATTATGGATGAGTTTACGGCCTTTTGTTTTGCGCCTGAAGCGGAGACTTTGCAATTAACGCCTACCCATTTTAAGGAAGAATTGGCTAGCTTTAAGCCTGACTTTCTCTTTATCGAATCTGCATGGCAAGGAAAAGAGGGGCTTTGGAAGTTAAAGGTAAGTCAACAAGGAGAAGAGCTTTTAAAGCTTATACAATATTGTCGTGATAGTGATATTAAAACGCTCTTCTGGAATAAGGAAGACCCTGTTCATTTTGGTACATTTATTGAAACAGCTAAATTAGCTGATGTAGTCTTTACAACGGATATTGATTGTATCCAGAAGTATAAAGAGATCTTACAACACAATGAGGTTTATCTGCTTCCCTTTGCTGCACAACCTAAAACGCATAATCCTATTGAACGTTTTGAGAGGCTTGATAAGTTTAATTTTGCGGGTTCATATTATCTAAAGTATCCGATTAGACAGCGTGATTTTGCCACTCTCTCAGAAGTTGCAGTTGAGAGTAAGGGGTTAGATATTTATGACCGTAACTTCAATAATGATCACCCTCATTATCAATTCCCAGAGCGTTATCAACCCTTAATTTTAGGGTCACTCCCTCCTGAGGAGATCGATAAAGCTTATAAGGGGTATGAATTTGGTATTAATATGAATACGATTAAGCAATCACAAACCATGTTTGCTCGACGTGTTTTTGAGATGCTAGCTTCTAATACCATTGTCTTGAGTAACTATTCAAGAGGGTGTCGTCTCTTCTTTGGGGATTTGGTAATTTCTTCAGATGATGAACAGGAGTTAAAAAGAGCTTTAGAGCCAATTCTCACAGATTCTTTCTATCGTAAAAAATTTAAATTAGAAGGTATCAGAAAGGTTTTATCAGAGCATACTTATGAACAGAGATTGCGCTATATTCTTCAAAAATTAAAAATTGAATGGGAAGAGCCTGTACCAAATCAAAAAATTGCTGTTATAGCTAAATGTGATAGCCAAACGGAATTAGCTTCTGTTATTGCGCAATTCTCAGCACAAACAGTTGTCGATAAAGAGTTATTACTTCTCACAAATCTTCCTCTCAAAGAGGGTAGTGTTGAGAATATTATGACATTCAAAAATGTGAAAAGTCTGTTATCCGCCTTTAAAGAGAGGGATTATAATTATATTACGCTCTTTAAGAGTATTAACTTTTATGGAAAGCGTTATTTAGAAGATCTACTTCATAGTTATAAATATCTGCAATATCATCAAACTCCGCCAGTGACGAAGGCGAGCTATTATAATTGCTCCCAAGGAGAGGTGATTTCACCGAAAGGGTCGGAGTATTGTTTTATCGATAATTATTATACAACACGTACCATTTATCCAAGCTCGTACTTTTCAAAGTTGTTAAATCAATATCCTTTAGAGGTGCTTCTTGCTGGGAGATCCATCTCTGAGAGATCTTTTTCAACAGATTGTTTCAGTTATATTCAAAATGGAGCTATGTTAGATGCAGATCAAAGAAAATTGATATGTGAGGATCTGATTGTTGATTCAGGTATTAGTTTAGAAAATCAACTCTATCCAATTGCAGAAGCGATTCAATTTAAGCATTATGAGGCTCCAAAGAGTTATGTGGTCGAGATTAATCAACGCTTACTTAAAGAGACATTGTGTGCAGAGATTGCATTAAGCCAACATCGTGAAGTCTTTAGTTTTAATTCATCACTTGATCATTCACGGCATCGGCTTATCAAATTAACGAATACTATTTTAGTGGATGGTTGGAATCGTTTAAAAGTCAATAGTAAGATTCAAAATCAGGGCGATGTTTTATTAGTTGTGGAGTTTTTAGATGAAAGTGAAGCGCAAATTTCTCATGTAACATCAGCGCCCCATCATCAGGTGACTCTAGAAGTTCCTGAAAAAGCTTTTTATAGTCGGCTTAATCTGCGTATTAAAGGTCAAGCTACTATTGAGCTTGCTAAAAAGATAGAATTAGAGTTACAAAATGTTGTTGGAATGATAGAGCATGAAACTTATGATAGCGATGATATCGTGCTCTTCACTCATAATGAAATTGACCAATTATTAACACGTCCAAAGAGCAAACAGATCACTATTCAAAATCAAAAAGAGGGTGTATTGATCCGCTCAAGTATGGATACAGAAAAACACGCCTATCTTTATTTTAATAAGGTCTTTACTAGGGCGGAAGTTAATCTGATTTCTAATAGTATTTTTGAAACAGTAGGTTCAGTGGAGGGACTGGATCTTAGAACCGTTTTTGTTTTCCTTGATAAAGATAAGGAAAAACTTTCTCATGCAATCTTAAAAGTTGATAACTGTAGTCATGCAATGGCTATACCTGAAGAGTGCGAGTTTATCCGTATTGGCTTTAAGGTTACCGGAAATGGTTTGGCAGTGATCCATAATTTAAAGATTGGAGAGTTGAAAGAGCGTGTTAATAGTTTTGTGGGAAAAAGTGATACGTTAGTTCTTGCAAAACAATATCCTGCTTATGATGATCTCTACAAATATGGTTTTTTACACAGTCGTTTAAGAGCTTATAAAAAAGCAGGTGTGATTGTGGATATGTTTAAGATAGCTTGGGGTAAAAATAATTATGGTTTTCGTGAGTTTGAGTCAATAGATGTTTTTACAGGGGATGATCTTGATCTAAAGAATGCTTTGAGATCAGGGCAATTTAAGCGTGTTTTTATTCATATTTTAGATCGTAAAATGTGGGAGGTTTTAGAAGAGTTTGTAGATAAGGTAGAGATTTTTATTTGGGTTCATGGAGCAGAGGCTCAACTATGGCAAAGAAGGGCATATGAGTTTGAGAATATGACTGAGCATGAAGTGATTCGAAAAAAGCATCTCAGTGATCAGCGTCGAGAATTTTGGAAAAATTTATTATCAGAAGGTTATAAAAATCTCAAGTTTATTTTTGTATCTGAACATTTTAAAAATGAGTTTGTAGAAGATATCTGTAATGGTGATGAAAGTTTCAACTATGAAATTATCCATAACTATATAGATAGTGAGCTCTTCCCGTATCAAGAAAAAAAGGCAGGGGATGCCTATAAAGTTCTCTCTATTAGACCTTTCTCGAGCTTAACTTATGCTAATGATCTTACAGTTAAAGCTATTCTAGAATTGAGTAAATCAACAGTGTTTGAGCAGTTTCAATTTACGATTGTGGGTGATGGGTCTCTTTTTGATGAAACTGTAGCGCCTCTTCGTCATTTTAAAAATGTCATTTTAAGAAAAGAGTTCTTAGCACAATCTCAAATAGCAGAATTGCATAGTGATCATGGTTGCTTCTTGATTCCTACGAGAATGGATACACAGGGAGTCTCTAGAGGTGAAGCGATGAGTTCAGGGTTAGTCGCTGTAACAACAGATGTAGCTGCAGTATCAGAGTTTATTTCTAATAAGGATGGGGTTTTGGTGCCTGCGGAGAACCATGAAGCTTTAGCAAAAAATATATTAAGGCTTACTAAAAATCCTAATGATTTTGTAAAGCTTTCAGAAAATGGAAGCATACGAGTACAAAAGCAGTGTAATAAAGAGCAGACGATTTATAAAGAGCTCGGATTAATTCAGAAAGGGAATTGATAAAAATAGTTAAAATTTTTATACAAATTAGAAATTATGATAAATATAAATTTTCGTTACAGTCCAGAAAAAGTATTAGTTGAACTCAATTTAAAAAATGTTTCTGATATAGTTTTTTACATAATAGATCGCAAATCAGGGTCTAAGTTATTTATAGAATATTTGCAAGGAACAAAAGCTGTTTTTGATAAAAGTATCATTGAGAATAAAAAGATTGTTTTTCAGTTTTATTATATAGAGAAAAATGAAAAGAAAAGTATTCTGTCAGGACTTATTGTATATAAAAATGTAAGTACGAAAAATTACTCTTTAGTGATAGGTAGAGATGATTATGACGCTTTAAAAGAAAAAGGTTATTACAGTGTAGATAAAAAAATTAACATTAAACTTAATAATATTAATTGGGTGAATGGACATAGGAATTTTGATTTTAATGTTAATGCATTACGGTTTTTAAGTTCATATTGGGCAAGGTTTTATAAGACTTTCGAATTTGCAGTTTTAAAGGAAATTTATACTGTACTCAAACAATATGCTAATTATATGAATAGTAGTACAGGGAATAAATCTGCTTTTATCAACTATGATATGGCAGTAGGGATTAGGTCATTACATATAAGCTTTATGTGTGAGTTTGAAGGATTATTAACAGAAGAGGAGAGAAAGGTTTTAAATTGGCTTAAGAAAAAACATATAGAGCTAGCATCTAATCCAAAAAGATTTGCATTAAATAATCATGGTCTTTGGTTAA
>JASLEF010000113.1 GCA_030151245.1 Ignatzschineria sp.
TCATGTACAAAATCTTTTGGGAATTTCAACCGCCGTTCGCCAAGAACAAGCGCGGGTAAGTAAGGTTGAGGCGAATCGCTTATCGGTGAAGATGGAGTTACAAGCAGATTGCTTTGCCGGCATCTGGGGACGATCGGTACAGGATCAAAATCTTTTAGAGGTTGGCGATGTAGAAAAAGCGATGCGAACGGCAGCTGCGATCGGTGATGATCGCTTACAGAAGCAAGCGAATGGCGTTGTTGTTCCCGACAGCTTTACTCATGGCACCTCTAAAGAGCGTCAAGAGTGGTTTATGCGAGGTTTTAATAGTGGTGATATCAAAGCTTGTAATACCTTTGAGAATTGATATGAGTATTGATGTAAAGTATCTGCCAATGAGATTTCACATCTTAGTTATAAAGCGCTGATAGAGAAGAGCTGATAGAGAAAATGAAGAGGGCGAATCAATGATGATTCGCCCTTTTTCTTTTTTTGATAATGTCTTAACAAATTTGCGGTTTTTGTTTTGTTTCAGATTGTCTTTATATTAATTTGTATGGGATTAAGTTATCAGAAAACGCAATCTCAATTAAATATAATTTAAATACATGAAAAAAATATTTAATTTAGTGTTTTAATAGTATGTATTTAATGATGAGGAATATTTATGAAAAAATATCAAGTTCATGTATGCACTATTTCTAATGAGTTAACGCCCAACTATATTCCTGTAATTCATGAGAGGTTTATGCCAAAAGAACTTGTATTGCTAGTAAGCTCCGATATGGAGAACAAGACAAACGATTTTATTCAAGTATTGAAAGAAAATCATCCTCATATCGTGATTCATACTATTGCTATAAAAGATATCTACAACCTAACAGATCTTAAAAACAAGGTAAATAGCTATATTGAACATTATTTAGAAGCACATCCTGACGCAGATAAGGAGATTGTTCTTAATGCCACGGGGGGGACTAAGTTAATGTCCTTTGAATTGCTGTCGCTTTTTAATAGTTGGGGATTAGATACTTTCTATTTTAAGATTGAAAATAGTGAAGTGTTATATCTTCAACAAAGTGAAGCAGAGGGTGATAATCGCTCCTTAATATTACACCCTCAGAAAATTGATCTTGCGAGTTTTGTGCAGTTGCATAATCATCAGATTATTAGTACGCAAAAATATGAGACATCAGCTTTGAAAAGACAGTTATTGGAAGAATTAATTCGTTTCCCGGATCTCTATCGTTCAGAATTATCCCAACTTTATTATGAAATTGGGCGGTCCTCGGAATCATTACTCACAGTGCCTTTAATGTCACCACAATTAAGAATTATAGATCTATTTATCAAGTCTAAAATTTGTAATCTAGAGGGCAAAAATCTCGTTTTTCATTCTATGGAAGATAAGAAGTTCCTTATGGGGGGATGGTTTGAGGATTATGTCTATAGTGTGATTGACCAAATTACTGATATACAGGATTTAGAGCTGAATATTCAAATTAAAAGTATGGAAGAGAACGTTCATAAACCGAATGAGTTAGATGTCGGTTTTATGAGATATAACCGTTTATATTTAGTGGAGTGTAAGACAGCTAATTATAATGGTGAAGCGCGTAAGCAGGGTGTTGCTGATCTTAATAAACTCAAAACACTAGATACCTTAGGTGGTCGATCAACGCAGTTAGCTTTTGTCTCTTATTTTAAAGTTTCGCCAGATATGCGTGATAGAGCAAAAGGGAATCATATTTATGTGATTGATGGGAACGATATTCAAGGACTAAAGAAATTATTAGATAAATGGAGTCAAGGTGAGTAAAAAAGTTTTAGTGGCAGTCACGGGCTCGACCCCACAAATTTTGACAGAAACAGTTTATGGGCTTTACCGTGAGCGTAATTGGATCCCAGATGAAATTCATGTATTAACGACAACTCACGGTCGGGATAATATTCAAAACAAGCTTTTTGATAAGAAAGTTTTTAAAACTTTGTGTGACGATTATCAACTTGGCAAGATTCATTTTTCTACCGATACGATCCATGTATTTAAAAACAGTTCTGGTGAGTCATTATCGGATATTAAGGATGCTCAGGATAATGATCTTGCGGCAAATATGATTGTCCATTTTATTCATGATCTCTGCCAAGAGCCGAATAATGAACTCCATATCTCTCTTGCTGGGGGGCGTAAATCGATGGGTTTTTATATCGGTTATGCCCTCTCTCTCTTTGGTCGTCAACAAGACTCAATGTCTCATGTATTAGTAGATCCTGATTATGAACGGGCGGAAGGGTTTTACTATCCGACGAAAGACTCAATCTTATTGCCGATTAAGGACCGTGAAGGCAATGTTATTAAAAAGGTGGATGCCAAAGATGCCAAAATTTGGCTTTCTGATATTCCTTTTGTGAGGATGGGAGTAGGTTATTCGCCTATAAAATTTGATAATGATATGAGTTATAAACAGATTGTTGCACTAACGCAAACAGCAGTTTCTGACTTCAAAGTTACATTGGATATTCCTAAATCCACTTTAGAGTGTGGGGAGTTTGCATCTATTGTTTTATCCCCTAAAGAGTTGAGTATTTATCAATTATTTATTGAATTAGCAAAAGTTGGAAAAGTATTTTCTATATACGATGATGTGGAGAATGCGTGCGCTTGGGATGCTTTTAGTGATGAGTATCTTGTTTTGCAGAAGCATTATGGCAATGATAATCAGAAAGTTGAAGAGCAAAATAAGCAACAAATATTAGACCGTGTTAGAGAAACGGTCTCTCATGTTAAGAAGAAGCTTAAAGAGAATAACTTAGGGCCTTATGTGGATAATTTTGGGATTTTAAGTATCCAAAATGGTAAAGCTCATCTGCTTCCTATTAAACCAGAAAATATCACCATTATAGAGGATGATTTGCCTCCAGAAGGAAGGGATCTTGCATGGGCAACCAGGGTCTATGATTAATATTTTAAAAGTGATGAGCGTTCTCTTTAGTTATTAGAGCAATTGAGGGTAATATGACAACTAGAAAAATAAAGACTGACTTTCCTAAGCCACTGGAAATTTCTTCCAAATGGCATCGTTTAACATGTCAGTTAATTACACCACTCTATGGGGGTGGAGTTGACTCGTCGACAATTGATGAGTCAATGCCGATTCGAGCGAGTAGTATTAAAGGGCAATTACGAATTTGGTGGCGTTTGTTAGCCAAAAACTTATGGAAACTCGGATCTGATAACGAGGTCAGAGCGCAAGAATTTAAACTCTGGGGTGGCATAGGCAAAGACGATGCCTCACATGCTAGTGAGGTGTTTATTCGAGTTTCCGTATTAGATGATACTAGAAATAGGCTTAACTCCTATCAGGAATATACGAGTAAATATCGAGAGTTGGAGTATGTTTTTTTCCCTGCAGCTAATGAAACAGATAGTAGTATTTCTCATGATCTATTTGAGGAGGGATTTCGTTGGAATCTATCAATTAAATTTTCTGATCAATTAGTGCAAAATGCCACTTTAAAACAACAAGTCTTAGAAACGATTCGTTGGTGGAGTCAATTTGGGGGAATTGGTGCCCGTTCGCGTCGAGGTGCTGGGGCTTTTATTATTACTGAGTCACCAGACTTCCCAGAAGTGTTAGAACCATTAACTGCGGATGGGGTGAGGAAAGCCGGTTGTCAATTATCCATTGCTGGTGCGCAAGGAGATGCTCTTGTTGCTTGGAAAAATGCTATCGGTAAGTTAAGTGATTTTCGTCAGAAAGCGAATATTGGTCGTAATCCAACTTCAGCACCACCGAAACCAGCAGGAAGAAGTCGTTGGCCTGAACCAGATGCCATTCGCCGTATTCAAAAAACGCATGATCCAAGACATTCGCCCGAACATAAAGCCGGCAATATTTTCCCAAGGGGGATGTTTGGTATGCCGATTATTTTTAAATTTGTAGGGCATAACAAAGAACCAGGTGAGACCACTCTGCAACCCAAAGGTAAGGAGCGTTTCGCAAGCCCTCTCTTTATCCGTCCTTTTTATAACAGAGAGAAAAATAACTTCTCACCAGCTGTACTTTTAACGCCTTATGAGTGGATTTTAGAAGAATCTATAGAACTTAAAGGTTCGAGAGCAGGCGAAGTCTCATTATGGGATCCTAAAGTAGCAGAGTTGATTACACCGATCAAAGAGAATGGTGGCGATAATCCTTTGACAGCATTTATG
>JASLEF010000130.1 GCA_030151245.1 Ignatzschineria sp.
CATGATCACGGCGAGTTTGACCCACATATTTGGCAAAATCCAGAAAATGTGATTATTATGACCCGCAATATTCAAGAAGGATTCAGTCTAGCAAAACCAGAAGAAGCCCCTTATTTCAATCATAATTTTGAGAGCTATAAAAAGTCACTACAAGCCATTGATCAATACGCAAAAGAGAAACTGAGCACGAATACAGATGCTCATTTAATGGTACTTCATCACAGTTTCGGCTATCTTGCAGAGCGCTATAATCTCCACTTTGTTGCGATTTCTAATATCAATCCGTTAGCAGAGCCTTCTGCTAAAAAAATGGCAGAACTCTATGCCTTAGTCAAAGCTGAAAATATTCAGGCGATCTTCAGTGAGAATATTGCACCATCACGCTTTATCTCAACCTTAGCACAAGATCTAAAACTTGAAAATGGGGGCATTCTTTACTCTGATGCACTCACTAAAAATCCACCGGCAAATACCTATCTTGGTCTATTTAAAAGTAATGTTGATCAAATCAGCAAAGTGTTAGAAAGTACGAGTAAGGAATAGGCGTTTTAAAATCGAAAAATCCTCGAAAACGTGCTACTATTCATACTATTTAATTCACTCTTATATACCAAATAAAGGCAATTAGGATTATGTCTGAAAATATTGTTCGCACCAACTTTATTCGTCAAATTATCGATAAAGATTTAGAGAGCGGAAAATACCAGAGTCCCTCTGATATTCATACACGCTTCCCTCCGGAACCAAATGGTTACCTTCACATTGGGCATGCGAAATCTATCTGCCTTAACTTTGGAATAGCGAAAGATTACGGCGGTCGCTGTAATCTTCGCTTTGATGATACGAACCCGACAAAAGAAGAGATCGAATATGTTGATGCGATCAAAGCGGATGTTGAGTGGTTAGGATTTAAATGGGATGACCTTTTTTACGCATCTGATTATTTCGAGAAATTTTACGAAGCAGCGGTATTCTTCATCAAAAAAGGCATCGCTTATGTCGATGATAGTAGTGCTGAAGAGATCCGGGAAATGCGTGGAACATTGACCACTCCCGGCGTTGAATCCCCTTTCCGTAATCGTTCTGTGGAAGAGAATCTTGATCTCTTTACGCGTATGCGCGCCGGTGAATTCAAAGATGGAGAAAAAGTTCTTCGTGCAAAAATCGACATGAGTTCACCGAATATGAATATGCGCGATCCGGCACTCTATCGTATTCGTCATGAAACACACCACCAAACAGGCGATGCATGGTGTATCTACCCAATGTATGACTTTGCGCACGCATTAAGTGATGCCATTGAAGGGATCACCCACTCAATCTGTACGCTGGAGTTTGAAGATCATCGCCCGCTTTACGATTGGTGTGTAGAGAATGCTGAAATGCCTCATGCACCACATCAATATGAGTTCTCACGTCTCAATATTGAATACAACGTCATGTCTAAACGCCTCTTAACACAGCTAGTAGCATCAGGCTTTGTCGATGGCTGGAATGACCCTCGCATGCCAACCATTTCGGGACTTCGCCGCCGAGGATGCCCGCCAGAAGCTCTCCGTCTTTTCTGTGAGCGTATTGGTGTGACAAAATCTGAAAATATGATTGAATTACAACAACTCAGTCAATCTATGCGAGACGTTCTCAATGAAAAAGCGGATCGTCGCATGGCGGTATTAGAGCCACTTAAAGTGACTTTAACTAATCTTCCAGCAGATGAGATGCTTGAAATTGCCAACCACCCACAAGATGAAACTCGTGGGACACGTCACATCAATTTCAGCAATACACTCTATATTGATAAAGCCGACTTCCAAGAAGAAGCAAATAAAAAATATAAGCGTCTAGTACTAGGGAATTATGTTCGTCTACGTGGAGCTTATATCATTCAAGCGACAGATGTTGTTAAAGATGATAATGGTGAAATTATTGAAGTGATCGCCGAAATCGTACCGGGTTCCTTAGGTAAAAATGTCGAAGGCGTAAAAGCCCGTGGAGTCATTCAATGGGTATCAGCGAAGGATGCCATCGATATTACGATTCATAACTATGATGTTCTCTTTACAGAGAAGAATCCTCAAGGCATGCCGGGTGAGTTGATCGATTATCTCAATCAAGACTCCCTTACAATCACCATTGGTAAAGGTGAGCCTGCACTGATTGATGCACCTATTGAAGAAGCTTATCAATTTGAACGAATTGGTTACTATGCTCGAGACTCAAAATCTGACAAACTCGTGTTCAACCGTGTAGTTGAACTCAAAGATAGTTTCGGAGAATAGAGTTTGAGTGAGATCATTAAATACAGCCCCTCACTCCTTGAGGGGTTTTTCATCACTATCGCTTTAGGAGTCTTATCCTTCTTTATTGCTGCGGCATTAGGATTTGGGTCAGCACTCTTATCGTTTAGCAAACATCGAACACTGCGCTTTATTTCTAAAGCGTATACAACCGTGATTCGAGGTATTCCTGATATCGTCTTAATTTTCCTCCTCTTCTTTGGTTTACAAGAGCTACTCAATTATATTACGGAGCTTTTGGGGTTAAGCATTATCTTCTTAAATCCTTTTGTCTCCGGCATTATTACCATTGGGATTATCTTTGGAGCATTCATCTCTGAAACCTTTAGAGGCGCATTAATGTCAGTCCCTAAAGGACAATTTGAATCTTGCATCGCACTTGGGATGTCTAAAGCGCACTACTATCGCCGGGTAATCTTTCCACAGACCATGCGCTTTGCCTTACCAGGGTTAAGCAATAACTGGCTAGTCATGCTGAAAACTACCGCCCTCGTCTCCTTGATTGGTTTACACGATCTTGTTTTTATCGCCAATAATGCAGGGAAAGCAACCAGAATGTCCTTTGACTTCTATCTGGTCACAGCATTTGGCTTCCTACTTTTAACAAGCGTCTCCATTGCGATTATCAAGTATCTTGAATACCACTACAGCACAGGATTCAAAAATGAGGTGTCATCATTATGATGGAAGCGATTATTGATGAATTACCAGACCTCCTACCGGCGATTTGGCTAACGATAAAGCTGACGATTATCGCCTCACTGGCGGGTCTTGTTTTAGCCATCCCCCTTTCAATCCTCGCGCTCTCTAAAAAGAAGATTATTAGCCTTCCCATCGAAGCTTTTAGCTATTTCTTTCGCGGCACCCCATTACTAGTCCAAATCTATCTCATCTATTTTGGACTCGGACAGTTTGAAGCGATTCGCAATAGCGGCTGGCTATGGGAAAATATTCTTACTGATGCTTATAAGTGTGCACTGATCGCCTTTACGCTCAACACCTGTGCTTATACCATCGAGATTTTTAAGGG
Organism: Ignatzschineria sp.; assembly: GCA_030151245.1. Lineage (GTDB taxonomy): Bacteria > Pseudomonadota > Gammaproteobacteria > Cardiobacteriales > Wohlfahrtiimonadaceae > Ignatzschineria. The sequence goes on from JASLEF010000130.1 coordinate 3,328, forward strand.
CGCTATTAAACATACCCCTAAAGGGGAGATTGAAGCAGGTATTGCCTTTGGTATGAGTAAATTCACGCTCTTTAGACGAGTGATCTTTCCATCAGGATTTAGACGCGCACTGCCTGCATATAGCAATGAAGTAATTTTTATGCTCCATGGCACCGCTCAAGCTTCTGTATTAACACTAGTCGATATCTTAGGCTGGGCAAGAAAGGTGTATAGCATTACCTACTCTCCATTTATCCCGTTCCTTATCGCTGCACTTGTTTATCTTGTTCTAACATTCTTTTTGGTCGCACTCTTCCGCTACTGTGAAAGACGCTGGCTATCACATTTACAGCCCACTTTTTAAGTGGAATATAAATCTCTCAAAAAAGTAAAGGCATCAGCTATTTCGCTATGCCTTTTTCTTTATCTCACTCTAAATAAATACTGAGAACCTTATCACCCCACTAAAAAGGGAGATAACAACCTATCATTGACAACCCACCAAATCACTTTAAAAAAACATCTATTATTACTGCTTCCACACAAATAATACAAACGTACAAAATCTATGAAGGTTGACGCAACAACTGTAATTCCTCTGCCGTCAACGGTTCATTATTTTGCAGTTTAGCGAGAACCTTCTTCAAAGGCGATTCTCCCTTAGCTAATTGCTGCATCAGATCTTTTAACTCTTCTTCTTGCAATGCTTCATCAATAATCAACTCTTGCATCGCAAGATTTCGAAGCCATTGCCCCCAAGATTCTTCCTCAAAATGACGAATAAGTTGTACTGCCGTCTCTAAACTTTGATAATCTTTAATCGCCGCAATCACCTCATAAAGAAGATTTTGCTGTCGATCCTCACTCTCTAATAGAAAGTGCAATCCTTGGAGCTCTCGCGCTAATGAAGGCTTATTCAACAAGAGAATCAAGATGCGCTCTACCAACGATTGACCACTACTAAAATTGAGTTGCCGGCGAGTATTCACACTTCGCCCCTCTTTGACATAACGATTTAAGAGATTTTCTGCGAGATTTGCTCTACGACCAAGCTCTGCACGGAGAAAGTCTCGCAAAGGAATGTCTCGCATACTGTTAATCTTCTCTCCCGCGATCTCTAAGAACTGTGAACGCCCTTCAAAAGAGCTCATATTCACATCACTCTCAGCGGCCTCAAAGAGAAATTGAGATAAAGGCTCAGACTTCTCAACTAATGCTTGAAACGCCTCTTTTCCATGAGCTTTAACATAACTATCAGGATCTTCACCCTCTGGTAAAAAAAGAAAGGAAACCTCTTTTCCGGCAGTTAATACAGAAAACGATTCATCCATCGCTTTATGTGCAGCACCTCGCCCAGCTCTATCTCCATCAAAGCAAAAAACTAGACGAGAAGTATAACGCAGTAATAGTTCAATTTGCCGACGACCTACCGCTGTCCCCAATGTCGCTACACTATTACCAATACCATAATGCGATAACATGACGACATCCATATAACCTTCAACAACAATGATTTCATTATAATCTCGGCAATATTTTCGCAATTCATATAAACCATAAACCTCCTCGCCTTTTTTAAAAATAGGCGTCTCTGGAGAGTTGAGATACTTAGGTTCACCTTGATCTAATATCCGCCCACCAAAACCGATTGTATCCCCCTTCCTATTTCGGATTGGGAACATGATCCGATCACGAAATCGGTCATAACGACGATTATTTTCAGATTCACTTAATAATCCTGCTTCGAGCAGTTCCTGCTCAGGAATATCATGCTTTTTAAGCTCTGTTAAGAGCCCATTCCACCCTTCAGGGGCAAAACCGATGCCAAATTTTTTAGCATCATCACCACTAATACCACGTTTTTGCAAATAATCAATTGCCCGTTCTTTCTCATTGGAAATCCGCAATTGCTGGCGATAAAAAGCTTCTGCCATACTCATTACTTCTAATAAATTTTTCTGGCGCTTAATACTCTCTTCTGATTTTTTACTACGACTCTCATAAGGAACTTCGAGCCCCTCGATTTGCGCTAAAGCCTCAATAGCTTCTACAAATTCAAGGCGCTCATAGTTCATCAGGAAATCCAGAACACTACCGCTAGCATTACAGCCAAAACAATAGTAAAACTGTTTAGGTTCACTAACCGTAAAAGAAGGCGTTTTTTCATCATGAAAAGGACAACAAGCTTTATAGTTACTCCCCGCCCTTTTCAGCGGCACACGTTGATTAATTACACTCACAATATCTGCTCGTGCAATTAACATATCGATAAATTCACGCGGAATAAACCCCTTGCCTCTACTCATTAATCACTCTTTTCCTCTATTAACCTAAACGGCTTTTAACAATAGCGCTGACAACTGACATATCCGCTTTACCTAAAAGCTCAGGGCGAATCGCCGCCATCAGTTTCCCCATACCGCTCATATCTTTAACGTCTAAGCTTGCCATTGCCGCATCAATAATCGCAACAACCTCCGCTTCCGATAGCTGCGCGGGAAGATATGGCATAATATATTGCAATTGTGCTTCCTCTTTTTCCACCAAATCCGCGCGATCTGCTTTTTTAAACTGATCAATTGACTCACGGCGTTGATTGACCATACGATTTAAGATAGTGAGATAATCTGCCTCAACAAGCGCCTCGCCTCTTTTCTGTAATTCAGCTTCCTGCACTTCCGCTAAAATAGCACGTAAAGTTGTTACTTTTTCACGTTCTTTGGCACGCATTGCATCTTTTACATCATTTTGAATTGTTGCTTTCATCTTCTTCCTTTATTTCATTCAACGTCTAACAAAAGAAGGGAGACATCAAGCCTCCCTTCGATATTTTCCGGCAGCATTAACCCTATTAAAAATAAGCAAGATCGCACTGCCTACATGAAGAGATATCTATAATATTTCAACTATAGTTATTCTCGATAACTTCGATTTAATTTAAAAGCCCCGCAAGCGCTTCAAGGTCTAAAGGCTTTCCATTGACTATCCAAGCTTGATCTTTATATTGTATATGAACCCGCAGGCCGTCACCAACAAACTCAACAAGCGGCGCTTCAGCACTCAGCATCATTGCCATCAATTGCATCTGCTGATACATCTCTTGCATCGAAGCTCTCGCAGCGTCCATCGTCTCCTCTTCACCTGCAGCTAATAATAGATTGCTACCAAATTCAATAACATAAGCTTTTGATGAAGTGATATCGAGTTCAATCGCTGCGATATATTGGTTCACAAACTCAAAAAAGGATAAACCAGCAAACAACTGATCTATCGCCGCATCATCTGTGATATCTACAGACGCTAATTTATCAATTAAAATAGCTTTCGGGGTAATACTTAAGAACTTTTTAGCTTCATGCCCCTCAATTTTTCCATCAATATGGAATTCCATTGCGGTATTATCTACCACATAATCTTTAAAGAGTGCAAATGCATCCTTATAAGAAGCCTCTAAATTACTAAAATCATTAATGCCCGCATCTGCTAATTTTTCAAAAAGATCCGCAGCTAATGGCGTCAATAATAGATCAAAAGAGAGATCTCCAAATTTTGTCACAACCTCACGATTTTTAGGAACTATTTGAATATCGTTCACCGCAACATCTGCAAAAATAGTCGGAGCATTGCCGCGAATCTCTGCACCAGTATGATAAGCAAGCTTGCCTAAATTAATTTTAGTAGCCGCACTATCTCCGCTATCTGCACTTAAAATTTCAATCTCATTTAACTCGAAAATAGATTTTTGGATATTAGTACTATAATCTAACGCCGTATCTAACAATAGATCATGAATATTGATCTTCACATCACTATTTTGATCATTCACCTCAACAAGAATATTCCCTGTTTTATAGGTCCCTTTTAAGGCATCTATTTTTTCAAAGTTATCTTTGAAACCATAATTTCCCTCCCCTACTAAGCCTTCAATACGGATCCGCCCAGGTTTTGTTGTATCGGGATTGGTAATTTCTAACACGGGAAACTGACTAGAAAACTTAAAATGTTGGTTTTCACGATCAATCTGACTCTGAGTTGCCACCCCTTTGGCCGTCATCAAGATAGAGTCAGCCCCTTCAACTTGAGAATGCAACACATAATCGCTATTAGAGATTATTGTTGCAACCCCTTTGTTATCAGCATAATTAGTAAATACAACTTCACCAATCTCTTTAATTTGAAGATTCTCTTTTTCATTAAAGTTAATTTGGCTGTTAGCTTCAAAGTCAGCCATATTATCAGTGCGAGTGACCCCTTCAATAATTAGCTCACGGTCTTTAAAAATCGCCAATCCTGAAGCGTCTAATACCGTTTCAGTAATAGTTGTATAATCTTTTTCAAATAACTCAATAGATGATGCATAGCTCACACCTCCTAAAATCAGAGGAAAGGTTACCGCAAGTATTCTTTTTTTCATATGATGTCCTGATGATTATTAAAGTTCTAGTAAATGACTTTATAAAAAGTAATATACTGAATGTTAGCTCAAACCGTCGAATAAATATCGCACTTTTGAGTCATTACCCCTCTAGCATCTGTTGATACGCTCTCAAAAGCACCTGAAAATCAGCGCCATCCTTATGCATATTTTCACTCAAGTAACGACGCCATAAACGGCTTTTAGGTACTTCATGAAACAGGCCCAACATGTGCCTTGCAATATGATTTAATCGACCACCTTGATTAATATGCTTTGTGATATAACCT
>JASLEF010000247.1 GCA_030151245.1 Ignatzschineria sp.
TAACGCAGAAAAGCTGTCTCCATATGAGAGCGGATTTGAGGCATTTGAAGATGCCCGTATGAAATTCGACGTCCGCTTCTTTCTTATCGCAATACTTTTTATTATTTTCGACTTAGAGTTAATCTTCCTGATTCCGTGGGCTACTGCGATGAAGATGATTGGACTACCTGGCATTATGGCCGTGGTTGTGTTCCTTGTTCTTCTGACAGTGGGCTTTGCGTATGAGTGGAAGAAAGGGGCGCTTGAATGGGATTAGAAGCTAGGTTAGAAGAGGGATTTGTTACGACAACTCTCGATTCAGCAATCAACTGGGCTAGAACCGGGTCATTATGGCCTGTGACATTTGGTCTTGCATGTTGTGCAGTAGAAATGATGCACGTGGGAGCTGCAAGATATGACTTAGATAGATTTGGGGGTGCGGTATTTAGGGCATCACCAAGACAATCGGATCTGATGATTATCGCAGGAACGTTAACGAATAAAATGGCAATTCCGCTTCGTAAAGTTTACGATCAGATGCCAGAGCCAAAGTGGGTGATCTCTATGGGATCATGCGCAAATGGTGGTGGGTATTATCATTACTCTTATTCGGTGGTTCGAGGATCAGATAGAGTCGTACCGGTAGATGTGTACGTTCCGGGATGCCCACCAACAGCAGAAGCATTAATGTTCGGGATCTTACGTTTACACGACAAGATCAAAAGAACCAGTACGATTGCAAGATTAGGGTAGGTGAAAGATGGCTAAGTTTATTAGAAATCCAGAAGAGCTACTTGCAACGCTTGAGACCGTTCTCGGTGATAAAGTTTTAAAATCAGTACTCGATGTAGGTGAGCTCACAATTACAATTGCACCTGAAAATGTGCATGCCATTATGGAGACGCTTCGTCATCATGATGAGCTTAAGTTTGAGCAAGTAACAGATATTACCGCCGTCGATTATGCGGCATACGGTTTAACTGAGTGGGATGTTGAAGCATCAAATCATGGCTTTAGTCGTGGTACAACGCCTCAAGCTGTCGGACGTGCAGGGCATCAATTAGAGAAAACAGCACATAAGGCGGCAATGAGTGAGCGCTTTGCTGTGGTATATCACCTTTTGTCATATACGCATAATTCACGTCTTCGTGTCAAAACTTATCTCGATGGCGAGCAAAATAACGCGATTCCGATGGTGGATTCCATCACGGATATTTGGAGTGGTGCAAACTGGTTCGAGCGTGAAGTCTTTGACATGTTTGGGATTGCCTTTAGAAATCATCCAGACTTACGTCGAATTTTAACGGATTATGGCTTTATTGGTCATCCGCTTCGTAAAGATTTCCCCTTAACAGGAAATGTAGAAGTGGTTTACGACGAAGCATTACGCCGAGTGGTTTATCAACCGGTCTCTATCGAGTCACGAGTGAATATTCCACGTATGATTCGTAAGGGGTAATAAGAATTATGACAATCGCAACAAATATTGAAAACTATACAATCAACTTCGGTCCTCAGCATCCGGCAGCGCATGGTGTTATGCGTATGATCCTTGAGCTACGAGGCGAGACAGTTGAAAGAGCAGACGTTCATATCGGCTTGCTTCATCGTGGTACAGAAAAGTTGATGGAAGCAAAGCCTTATACACAATCGATCGGTTATTTAGACCGTTTAGATTACTGTTCATGCCTCAATAACGAGCATGCATTTGTATTAGCTGTAGAGAAATTATTGGGTATTGAAGTCCCTAAGCGCGCGCAATATATTCGTGTTTTATTGGATGAAGCAACCCGTATCATGAATCATTTGATGTGGCTAGGGGCTCATGGACATGACCTTGGGGCGATGGCGATGCTTCTTTATTGTTTCCGTGATCGTGAAGAGCTCTATGATGCTCAAGAAGCGATTACAGGGGCACGTATTCATCCCTTCTACTATCGAATTGGTGGCGTTGCCAAAGATCTTCCAAATCAGATGCCGCAATACGCACCCAGTAAATTTAGATCGAAGAAGAAACTCGCACAGATCAATAAAGCAAGACAGGGTGATGTTCTCGATTATTTAGAAGATTTCTGCGACCGTTTTGTGAATCAGAACATGGTGGAATATAAAAATCTTCTCGTCGGGAACCGTATCTGGAAGGGACGTGTCGTTGGAATCGGAGTTGTCACTGCAGAGCGAGCGATTGAGCTTGGATTTACAGGTCCAATGCTTCGAGGCTCTGGCGTTGCATGGGATCTTCGTAAAACACAACCATATTCCGTGTATGATGAGCTTGATTTTGAAGTGCCGGTGGGCGTTAATGGCGACTGCTATGACCGCTTCTTAGTAAGATTAGAAGAGATGGTGCAATCTGCACATATCATGAAGCAATGTATTGCATGGCTTCGCGAGAATAAAGGTCCGGTCATGAGCGAAGATAGCCGCGTGACGATCCCACAAAGACGTGATGTCAAAGAGGGAATGGAATCACTTATTCAACAATTTAAGGTCTTTACAGAAGGCTTCTGTGTTCCTGAAGGGGAATCATATGCTGCTGTTGAGCATCCTAAAGGCGAGTTTGGTACCTATGTCGTATCAGATGGTGCGAACAAACCTTACCGTGTGAAATTTAGATCGCCAGGATTTGCACATATCTCGGCAACAGAAGAGATGGCTCGCCGTCACATGTTGTCAGACTTAGTTGCGATTCTCGGAACGCAAGACATGGTATTTGGGGATATTGACCGCTAATTTTACGAATTACAAAGTATAGAGTAGCTAAGATGAAGAATAGAGAAAGTATATTAAGTAGCCGCGCTAGAGCAGAAATCGATCGCTGGCTTACACGCTTCCCTGATGATCGGAAGCAATCAGCACTTCTTGCCGCACTTCGTGAAGTTCAGCATGATAATGATGGGTATTTAACAAACGAGTTAATGGACGCGATTGCTGAATATTTAGAGTTATCTCCTATTGCGGTATATGAAGTTGCATCGTTTTATTCAAACTTTGAGACAAAGCCTTGTGGTAAAAATGCACTCTTAATCTGTACTAATATCTCTTGTATGCTTCGCGGCGGAGAGGAGTTGTTAGCACATGTTGAAAATCGTTTAGGAATTAAGGCCGGGGAGTCAACTCCTGACGGTCTTTTTTCGCTTAAGAAAGAAGATGAGTGTTTAGCGGCTTGTACAGCAGCGCCTGCGGCTTTAATCAATCATGAATATCATGAGAATTTAACGATTGAGAAGATTGATGAGATTCTCGACCGTATCGAATCAAGAGCAGATAAGAAAGAGGCAAACTAATGGTACAAAACGAAGTTTGTTACTTCACCCTCGGGCACGATAAGCCATGGTCACTAGAGACCTACTTAAGCTTAGGTGGCTATGATGGGTGGAAAAAAATATTAAGAGGTGAACTCTCGAAGGAAGAAGTCATCGACATGGTCAAAGCCTCAGAGCTTCGTGGTCGTGGTGGTGCGGGATTCCCTACGGGCGTTAAATGGAGTTTCATGCCGAAAAATGACGATGGCAGTAGCTATCTCGTTTGTAATTCGGATGAGTCGGAGCCTGGAACGTGTAAGGATAGAGATATTCTTCGTTATAACCCACATGCTTTAGTAGAAGGGATGATGATTGCAGCTTATGCAATTGGCGCAAAAGTTGGTTACAACTACATGCGCGGGGAGTTTAGCGAAGAACCATTTAAACGTTTTGAAGCGGCGATTCAAGAAGCAAGAGATGCCGGTTTACTCGGACAAAACATTCAAGGAAGTGGAATCTCAGTAGAGCTTTACGGTGCATTAGGTGCTGGGGCTTATATCTGTGGAGAAGAAACTGCGCTTTTAGAATCTCTAGAAGGTAAGAAAGGGCAACCTCGCTTTAAACCGCCATTCCCGGCAGCAGTCGGTCTATATGGTAAGCCTACGACGATCAATAACTGTGAGTCTCTCTCATCAGTTGGTCGAATTATTCGTAATGGCGCAGATTGGTTTAAAGAGCATGGTATTCCAGGTGCTGGGGGACAGAAGATTTTCTCAATCTCCGGTCACGTTGCAAAGCCAGGAAACTACGAGATTCCTATGGGGACGCCATTTAAAGATCTGTTAGAACTTGCAGGTGGTATCTGGAAAGGTCGTAAGATTAAGGCGGTTATTCCAGGGGGATCTTCTGTACCGGTCGTTCCAGGTCATATCATGATGGAAACCAACATGGATTATGATTCAATCGCAAAGCATGCGGGTTCAATGATGGGATCGGGTGCTGTGATTGTGATGGATGAAACAACGGATATGGTGAAAGCACTTCGTACCTTATCAAGCTTCTACTTCAGTGAATCATGCGGACAATGTACCCCATGTCGTGAAGGAACAGGTTGGTTGTTCAGAATCATGGATCGTATCTTGAAAGGTGAAGGTAAGCCTGAAGATTTAGATCGTTTAGTACATGTCGCAAACAATATCGGTGGACGTACAATTTGTGCGCTCGGAGATGCTGCGGCAATGCCGGTGCTTAGCTTTGTTAAACACTTCCCGGAAGAGTTTAAATACTATATCGAGCATGGCAAGAGCATGGTTGAGGGGGCTAAATAATGAGTAATGAAGTGAAGATGTTTACCGTAAATATTGATGGTAAAGAGATCCAAGCACCCGCAGGTTCAATGTTAATTGAAGTGGCAGATAGAGAAGGAATTACAATTCCTCGTTTCTGCTACCACGATAAGCTTTCAATTGCAGCAAGCTGCCGTATGTGCTTAGTGGATGTTGAGCGTATGCCTAAACCAGCGCCGGCATGTGCAACGCCGATTATGGATGGCATGATTGTTCGCACACGAAATGAAAAGGCTCGTGAAGCGCAAAAAGCGATTATGGAGTTTTTACTGATCAATCACCCGCTAGATTGTCCAATTTGTGACCAAGGTGGGGAGTGTGAGCTGCAAGATTTCTCTGTAGAGTATGGGCAAAACAAATCTCTTTATGATGAAGAGAAACGACACGTTGAGAAGATTGATATCGGTCCACTTGTGGAGACCTTTATGAATCGCTGTATTCAATGTACACGCTGTGTGCGTTATGGGGATGAAATTGCCGGCATGCGTGAGCTTGGTGGTGTAGATCGTGGAGATCGTTTAGAGATCACAACCTACATTCAACATGCGCTTGTGTCGGAAGTATCCGCGAATATCATTGATATCTGCCCGGTGGGAGCATTGACGGCGAAGCCTTCTAAATATGGTGCGCGTCCCTGGGAGTATATGAATCATGATTCCATCAGTATGCATGATGGCGTGGGAACGAACACAGAGATCCATACTTTACGTGGTAAGGTCGCTCGTGTTGCGGCGCGTCGTAATGATGAGATCAATGAGCCATGGATTTCAGATAGAGATCGTTTCAGTTATGAAGCACTTTCTAGTGATGATAGAGCGGCACATCCTTTAATGGATAATGGCAATGGCGAGCTTGAGAAAGCCTCATGGAGCGATGCGCTTAAAGCGACAAAGCTCATTATTGAAGGCGCAATTCAAAAATATGGTGCGGATCAAGTCGGCGTATTAGTCTCACCAATGGCATCTGTTGAAGAACTTCAACTGGTGAAAGAGCTGAAAGAGGGCTTAAAGCTCAATAATGTTGATTATCGTTTTAACCAACGTGATTTTAGCGGTGATAAAGCAGAGCCAACATTCCGCGCTTTAGGTGTCTCAATTCCTGAAATTAATCAGTTAGATTCAATGTTCTTCGTGGGTGCAGATCCGCGTATGGAAGCGCCGATCTTAGCGATTCGTGTTCGTGATGCTGTGAAAAATAGTGCGAAAGTCTCCTTCATGGGGTCATACAGCGCAGATCAGCTTCATGCAATGAATGCCGAGATCATTGTTCATCCGTTTGATTGGGTCAATGAGCTTTCAGCGGTACTTGTGAAAGTGGCAGAGATGAAAGGCACGTCGATTCGTACAGAATTAACAAGTGTTGTGAATGGTCAAACAGCTCATAGCGAATCCGTGAATAAGATTGCAACGCAATTCTTAAATGGTGAGCGCTCATGGATTGTTTTAGGTCATGATGCAATCAGTCATCCGCAGTTCGCAACGATCCGTGTGATCGCCGCAGAACTAGCACGGATCTCTGGCGCTAAGTTGGGTTATTTCACTCAGGGCGCAAATAGTTCTGGTGCAGCAATCACGGGCTTAACAACAGTAGGTAGCAACATGGCAACGATGATTGATGCGCCACTTAAAGCTTATGTTTTAGTGGGAGCCATTGATCCTGAGTTTGATTTCGTTGAGAGCCATAAAGTGATGAGCGCTTTAAACGCTGCAGAAGCAGTTGTTGCAATCACACCATTTGCAAGTAAAACGATTCAATCAGTCGCCAATGTTGTTCTTCCGGGCGCGGCTTGGGCTGAGAGTTCAGGTAGTTATGTGAATCTAGAAGGTAAGTTGCAATCACTTCAAGCTGCTAGCATGTCGCATGGTGAAGCACGTCCTATTTGGAAGATCCTTCGCGTATTAGGGAATCAGTTTGAACTTTCTGGTTTTGATTACATCAGCTCAGAAGATGTTCTCGCTAAATGGTTACAAGCCCATGACGCGAAGCTCGGCGAAACTTCTAATGAAGTCGGCGGTGCCTCATTTGATTATCAACCTATGGCGAAAGAGGGGCTGTTAGCAGTTCCTACAACTTCACTTTACTCAACAGATGCATATGTTAGACGCGGTAAAGCACTGCAGAAAACACCACTTGCAAAACGTGCTCGTATCGCATTTAACAATGCCGGTGATGAAGCAACAGTTATGCCGGTGTTAAATAGTGAAAATACTTTCCTATCACGTGTATCTGGAAAGGTCGCTTCAGGCTGTGTGCGAATCCCGACAGAATATGCCGGTGAAACGCAATTTTATCAATTAATCAAGGGGGCAAATTAGATGGATATCGTAATGGCTATTATTAACTATCCGCTTGTTTGGGCTCTCATTAAAACGTTGGCGATCTTTTTACCAATTGTTTTATCAGTAGCGTACCTGACATTTGCAGAGCGTAAGGTCCTTGGATATATGCATATCCGTTTAGGTCCAAATAGAGTCGGTCCTAAAGGGCTTTTACAGCCTTTTGCGGATTTACTTAAAATGCTTTTTAAAGAGTGGATTATCCCATCAGCTGCGAATAAGGCGATGTTCCTTATCGCACCGTTTATTGCAGTCACAACTGCATTTGCGGTATGGGCTGTCATACCTTTTAATGAGAAGTGGATTAGCTCCTCGATGGATTCTGCGATTTTATATATTCTCGCAATGACATCACTTGGTGTTTATGCATCGCTCATGGCAGGTTGGGGTTCAAACTCAAAATTCTCAATGTTCGGAGCAATCCGTAGTGCGGCGCAAGTCGTATCATACGAGCTTGCAATTGGTTTTGCCTTAATCACAGTAGTAATGATGTCAGGAAGTTTAAACTTCACTGAGATTGTTAAAGGGCAATCAGGTGATCTTGGACTTGTGAATTGGTACTTTATTCCGTTATTACCGATGGCAGTGATCTATTTCATTGCGGGTTTAGCAGAACTAAACCGTGCGCCATTTGAGGTGACAGAAGGGGAATCAGAGATCGTTGCAGGATACTTTACAGAGTATTCAGGAACAGGTTTCGTGACATTCTATCTTGCTGAGTACACCAATATGATCTTGATGTCAGCGTTGATGAGTCTTCTCTTCTTTGGAGGATGGTTATCACCGTTATCAGGGGTTGAAGCTATTCAGAATATTCCTGTTCTTTCGCTCTTAGCGGCAGACAGTACTTTCTGGATGATTCTCAAAATGGCATTTTTCCTCTTCGCAATGATTTGGGTTCGTGCAACGTTCCCGGGTTATCGTTATGACCAGATCATGCGCTTAGGTTGGAAATTCTTTATTCCGATTGCACTTGTATGGATCGCGGTAGTTCTCGTGATGTACGGCATCGGTTTAAAACCATGGTTTTAAAGGAATAGGTAGGATTATCAATGTTTAGATATTTAAAATCACTATACGAGACGTTTACGTTAAAAGAGTTACGTAAAGGTTTAGGAATTACCTTACGTTATTTCTTTAGACCAAAGTTTACGATCGAGTATCCGTTTGAAAAAACACCACAGTCCAATCGTTTCCGCGGACTTCATGCCCTTCGTCGTTATCCAAATGGGGAAGAGCGTTGTATTGGTTGTAAGCTTTGTGAGGCGGTTTGTCCGGCACTGGCAATTACGATTGATACAGAAGAGCGCGGTGATGGGACTCGTCGTACCACCCGTTACGATATTGACCTCTTTAAATGTATCTTCTGTGGATTATGCGAACAAGCATGTCCGGTTGATTCAATCGTGTTAACACGCGTATTTGAATACCACATGGAAGAGAAGGGCGATAATATCATCACTAAAGAGAGCCTACTCGCACTCGGCGATAAGTACGAAGTACAAATTGCTGCGGACCGCGCGTTAGACTCGCAGTTATATTAGGGGGAGCAGATGTTATTTAAGATATTATTTTACATCTTTGCGCTAATCACGATCTATTCAGCGATTCGTGTTGTGAGTGCAAAAAATACGATGACATCAGTGCTACATCTAGTTCTGATCTTCGTGATGGTGAGTTGCTGCTGGCTACTGCTTCAAGCAGAATTCCTCGCACTATCCTTGATCATTATCTATTGTGGTGCCGTCATGGTCTTCTTCCTTTTTGCCGTGATGATGCTCGATATTCCTCACGATATGCTAAAAGAGGGATTTGTGAAGTTTCTTCCGCTCGCACTGTTAGTGGGGATTGTTTTCATTGCAGAGATCTTAATTGTGATTTTGGGGGGCGATAGCTTTATCGCAAACAGATTCGCACTTGAGGGGGGTGTAGAAACGATTCGTGCTGGTAGTGAATTAACAAATGCGCAAGAGCTTGGGGTTCTTCTTTACACTGAGTATATTTATGCATTTGAAGCAACAGCGCTCATTCTTTTAGTAGCAATGATTGCGGCGATCGCGTTAACGCGTCGTATTGGACCACTTCGCCGTAAAGACGTTCCTGTGGGCTGGCAGATTAAAGCTGACCCGACAAAACGTGTTCGTATGGTGAAAATGGATTCTGCAGTATTAGCACCGGCACCTGTGAAGGAAGAAGTGGAAACTGCGGCGACAGAAGAGGAGGAGAAGTAGAAATGAATTTAGTCATTGATGATTATATTATTCTCTCAACGATTCTATTTGGAATCAGTGCTGCGGGGATCTTCATTAATCGTAGAAACTTAATTGTGCTTTTAATGTGTATTGAATTAATGCTGTTAGCAAGTAGTACACTTTTTGTAGCATTTTCTCAGTTCTCTGGCGATTTACATGGACAAATCTTTGTCTTCTTTACGCTGGCAGTTGCGGCGGCAGAAGCAGCGATTGGTCTTGCGATCTTAGTATTAGTGTTCAGAAACCGTGGTAGCATTAATGTTGATGAAATTACGGAATTGAGAGGCTAAGCAATGGAATTTAAATATATTTATCTTTTAATTGTGTTATTGCCCCTCGTTGGATCAGCAATCTCAGGCCTTTTCTGCCGAGTGATTAATGAGAAAGTGGCTCATACTGTCACCATCGCATTTGTCGCTTTAGCAGCAGTGCTTTCAGGTTATGTGTTAATTCAACATATGAATGGTCATGCACCAATCTTTGATGAAAATCTCTATACTTGGATGAATACTGGCTCACTCAGCGT
>JASLEF010000194.1 GCA_030151245.1 Ignatzschineria sp.
CACCAGCCTCTGGAATGAGTCAAAATTTAAGAGATGAAGCTTTATTAGAGATGGGAAATTGGTTAAAAATTTAATTTAGGTCAGCAATATATTATGCACATCACAATCGTCGGTACAGGATACGTAGGCTTATCAAATGCAATGCTCTTTTCTAAAGAGCATAACATTACAGCTTTAGATATTAACGAAAATAAAGTTATTCTACTAAACCAAAGAGTATCACCTATCCAAGACCAGTTTATCCAAGAGTATCTAGAAAAAGCGCCTCATTTTACAGCAACTACAAATAGTGAATCTGCCCACAAAGATGCAGATCTCATTATTATTGCGACTCCTACAAATTATGATGAAAATAAGAACTTTTTTGACACAAGCTCTATTGAGTCCGTTCTTACTGAATTAAATCAACTAAAGAATTCTGCAACAATAGTGATTAAATCTACTATCCCTGTCGGATATACAGAATCAGTCAGAGAGAAATACCCAAATTTAACAATAATTTTTTCACCTGAGTTCTTACGTGAAGGTCAAGCACTTTACGATAACCTCTATCCTTCCCGCATTGTTATCGGAGACAAGAGCGAAGTTGGTAAAAATATTGGTGAGCTATTTAAAAATGCATCACTGAAGAAAGATGTAGAAGTTCTTCTGCTCGATTCTACAGAAGCGGAAGCGGTAAAGCTTTTTTCCAACACTTATCTTGCAATGCGAGTTGCTTACTTTAATGAGCTTGATAGCTATTGTGCTATCCGTAGATTAGATAGCAAAGATATTATCGAAGCAGTTGGATTAGATCCTCGTATTGGCACACATTACAATAATCCCTCTTTTGGCTATGGTGGTTACTGTTTGCCTAAAGATACAAAGCAGTTACTGGCAAACTATCAAGATGTACCACAAAATTTAATTGGTGCGATTATCCAATCTAATCGTACACGCAAAGATTTTATTGCCGAACAGGTATTAACTAAGAAGCCAAAAGTGGTTGGTATCTACCGTCTTGTAATGAAACAGGGCTCCGATAACTTCCGTCAATCTGCGATTCAAGGAATTATGAAACGGTTAAAGGCTCATGGTATAGAAGTCGTCATATATGAACCTGCAATGACAGAGGCTGAATTTTATAACTCACAAGTCATAACTGATATCAATCAATTTAAAGAAGTATCAGATGTTATACTTGTAAATCGTATGAATGAAGAACTACAAGATGTTCAAGACAAGATCTATACGCGTGATCTATTTGGGGTAAATTAGCATGCAAGATAAAACAATGAAAAAAAAGGTATCAATCATAATCCCATGCTACAACTCAGAAAGCCATATTAATGATTGTATACAAAGTGTTTTAAGACAAGATTATGAAAATATAGAAGTCATAGTAGTAGATGATGGATCTAGTGATAACTCTTTAAAGGTTTTGTCACAATATGAGAATGATATCACTATTATTACACAAAAAAATCAAGGGGCATGCGTAGCCAGAAACAGAGGTCTATCTCTTGCTACGGGAGAGTATATTAAATTTTTAGATTCTGATGACTACTTAGCTAACAATATAATCTCCTCACAAGCAGAACAAATGGATAATCTTAGTGAGGATGAAATAGTTTATGGAAACTACACATTGGTATATCCTGAAATTGAAAAATTACACAAAAATAAAAAAATCTCTAAAGAGTTTACTACTGAAGAGTTAATTAATTCAGATATTCTAACAAGCACTCCACTTCATAGAAAAAAGCTATTAGAGAAGATCAATGGCTTTGACCCCAGATTTAAGCATGGTCAAGAATGGAACTTACACGTCAGATTAGCAGCCGCCGGCGTAAAATTTATTTATTCTCCTGAAAATGTGTACTTTTATAGAATTCATGATGCTGAAGAGAGGATTAGTAATAAAAAAAAGTTTGACCCAGATTATGAGTTTGAGAAGTGTATGATGACTCTTAAGAGTATTGAAACCTTTCATGACATAAGCCCGTCAATCCTCACAGGAATGGCATCAAGAATTTGGGGTATTGGAAGAGCATGCCTCGCATCATCATCAAAAAATAAAGCAAACTACTATTTTTCTTATGCCTCCAAGTTATCTGATACTCCCACAAAATATTGTGCATTAAGGTATCGCTTTTTATATTCTATCTTAGGTGCAAGTATAAGCGAAAAAATCATCTCAATAATAAGAAGAAAAAATATTTTTAGAGTTTAATCTATTATGATCATTAATAAAAAAATAATTCCTATAACCTATCTATATTTTCTTTTTTTTCTTTTAGGGTTTGGAAAATACATAATGTACATCCCTATAGCTATTGTCTATCTGTTTTTAAATAAAAATTGGGCTATTAAAAAAAATTACGCTGTAATCCTATTACTTAACATTATTATGATAACTTTTTTGTTTCTTTTGGGATTTGAAAGAATGATACCAGATCCTCTAAGATTGTTGGCCGTTTTATCATTTGTATTTTTAGTTTCATCTTTCCTAATACAGAACCAACCTCCTGAAATACAGACCAACTTACTAATTTTTTATATTTTAGGGATTGGACTAGAAGCATTAATAATTGCAGGCTATTCATATCTTTTCAACGAAGGCTTCTATGGACATGGAAAAATATATGACCCATTAATACAACAAGAGGTAAACTCTCCTGTAACTAGTAATAACTTGGCTATTTTAGCATCTTTCTTAGTTTTCTATATATTTAATAATAGAAAACTAATCATTAAGTCCAGCTCTATTATATTACTATTAATAGTAGTTGTTTTAGCAGCCTTTTTAAGTGGGAGAACTTTCTTTCTCCTCCTTTTTCTGGCTATTTTTTATAGCTTCATAAATCCTCTAACAACTCGCAAGACACTTTTTGCTCTCATATTGTTATTTGGATCATTAATAACTATAAGCACTCTTGATAATATTGTGAATCTAGATTCTATATTACACCGATTTGAGTCAGGACTAGAAAGTAAGCGTTTTCTCCATTATAAACATGGTATAAATGAACTAATATCTCATCCTTTCGGGGGCTATACAATAGATAAATCAATAGAAAAAACTAAATGGTTTCACAATATTTTTCTAGATATGGGACGTTTAGGTGGATGGATCCCTATTATTTGTTATTCATTATTATTACTATATGTGCTAATAAAATCATATGATAAAGTTATAGTTACTAATACCAAATACAGTTTAGCAACACTAATGTTTTTGACTTCTTTCCTAATTCTACAGCAAGATACAAGTCTCGAAGGTAATTACCGAGCCTATATAGTCATGATATTATCCTCAATTATACTAATATCCAATACTAGAACTATCCCACTATACAAAAAATTTAATCCAAAATGAAAATATCAACAATAATCCCTCTCTATAATGCTAAAGATACTATAAAATCTACTATCGAGTCAGTTTTAAATCAAACATATACTGGTCCTATTGAAATTATCGTTGTCAATGATGGTTCGACTGATGGTTGTGAAAAAATTGTTGAAGATATGATAGAAACAAATAAAACCAATAAAATCATCAAACTTATAAATAAGAAAAATGGAGGCGTATCTAGCGCCCGAAATAGAGGTATAAAAGAAGCTACCGGAGAATGGATTGCTCTTCTCGACTCAGATGATATCTGGTTACCTGAAAAATTAGAAAAACAATTTAAAGAGATAGAAAAAAATCCCGATATTCAATTTATCGGTACAAATAGAAATAATGAAAGCTATCCTTTTTTTGGGAAGAAAAAACATCATTTATACACATTAAATGCTAAGGAAATAATTCTTAAGTGGTGGCCAAGCACCCCAACAGTAATGTTTAAAAGAAATATTTTCTTTGAAGTAGGCGGATATGATGAATCGTTAAAAGGAGCTGAAGATGGTGATTTCTGGCTAAGATGTGCTAACAAATACCAAATTTACGTTTTAAGTGAGTTTTTAGTAGAAACTGGGCATGGGAAAAGAAGTTTTGGACAATCTGGCCTATCAGCAAATATGCCAAAAATGTATCAAGGAGAAATATTAGCTCTTAAAGGTACAAAAAAAAGAAAACAGATTAATTGGTTTGAATATGTTGTATTCTACCTTTGGCTCACCTTCAAATACTATAGAAGATTGCTAATAGTAAGGATGTCAAAATGATTTTTAAAATATTTTGGGCTATAAGAGGCTTATTATATAAACCATTTCTAGGAAGTTTTGGTCTTCCTTCTTACTTAGGTAAACCTATTTTTATAAAGAACTATAAAAAAATATTTATAGGTAAAAAAGTTAGAATTTTTCCAGGAGCAAGAATCGAAGTAATTAATAAAGAATCATCTATAACATTTGAGGATAATATTTCAATAGGTCAAAACCTACACATTACATCTGGAACAAATTTAATAATTGGAAAAAATACAACTATAGCTGAAAATGTATTTATTACTAGTGTAGAACATGAATATCAAAGAATAGATGAACATATTATGGATCAGCCCAATATAATTAAAGATACTATTATTAATGAAAATTGTTTTATTGGTTATGGCGCAGTTATACAAGCAGGAACAATTCTAGGAAAACAATGTATTGTGGGATCTAATGCTGTTGTAAAAGGGAGCTTTCCAGATTACTGCGTCATTGCGGGTATACCTGCTAAAATTATAAAAAGATATGATACAAAAAAACAAACTTGGAGAAAAACAGATTCAAAAGGCAATTTTTTATAACCCCCTTATACTCAACTTAAAAAATCATAAATGTCGATACATAAAATTAATATTTCCATAGTGCTTTACCATAATCAAAAAGAGCAACTCATTAAAGCCATTGACAGTATTTTCAATACTGATCTAGATATAAAGCTCTATTTAATAGATAACTCTACTAATGATGCTCTAAAAATACTCGCTGAATATGATGAAAGAATAGTCTATATCTTCAATAATGCTAACCTAGGCTATGGGGCCGGCCATAATATTGCAATTCAAAAAAGCATACAAGATAGTATCCCTTATCATTTAGTGCTAAATCCAGATATCTATTTTGAATCAGATGTTCTTTCTAAATTATATGGTTACATGGAAAAGAACCAAGATGTAGGTAATATCATTCCACAGGTAAAGTACCCTAACGGAGAGATTCAGCATTTATGTAAATTATTGCCTACGCCAATGGATCTTATCCTTAGACGCTTTATTCCACTAAAAAGCTGGAAAGAGAAGCGCAATGAACAATATGAACTCAAATGGATAGGCTATAACAAAATTATGAACATCCCTAGCTTAAGTGGATGTTTTATGTTTTTGCGAGTTGACGCTTTGAAAAAAGTAGGCCTTTTTGATGAAAATATTTTTATGTATCTAGAAGATACTGATCTTAATCGTCGCCTTCATAGAGAGTATAAAACCATATTTTACCCCGAAGTAGAGATCTTTCACGAATATGGTAAAGAATCCTATAAGAATAAAAAACTCCTCAAATATCATATTCAATCAGCTATCTATTATTTTAATAAGTATGGTTGGATATTTGATAAAGAGAGAAAGAAAATCAACAAAGCAACAATTGAAAGCTTACAAAAATGAATTATAAAAAAGAGCGGTATCAATACTAATTTTAAGGATTGATACCGCTCTTCCTATATATAAACAATTTATACAGTAAAACTTTTTGGATTATTTTAAGTCTTAAGCATCCAAACTTTTTATTACATATTTAATATTATCTTCTAAACTAGTTGATGAAGAAGATAATTTTTTTATACTTTCTATACTCAAAACAGAATAAAGCGGTCTTCTTGCTGCCGTAGGATATTCTTTTGTTAATATCTCAGTAACTTTAGGTACAGGATATTTAGGATTCACTTGAGAAGCCACTTGAAATATTAACTTCGCAAAATCAGCCCAGGAACAGATATCACTACCAGCAACATTTAATACTCCGCGCTCTTTTGGATGATTCTGTAAAAGATAAATTATTGCTTTAGCGATATCCCCAGCGTAGGTTGGCGTGCCGATTTGATCACTAACAACTCTAAGCTCAGGGTTACGCTCTCCAACTCTTAACATCGTTTTTAAGAAATTATTACCATACTCACTAAAGACCCATGAAGTCCGTATAATCAAGGTATTAATATGAGTGGCAAGCACTAAATTTTCCCCAGCTAATTTTGATTGGCCATAAACATTAATAGGGCAAGTAGGATCTGTTTCTGTATAGGGCTCTCTCTTTGTGCCATCGAAAACATAATCAGTAGAGATATGGATCAATCGACTATTATATTGCTTAGATAAAAGCGCAAGATGATAGACACCTGTAGCATTTACGCTATAAGCGAGTTCTACTTCACTCTCTGCTTGATCCACTTTTGTATAAGCTGCCGCATTGATCACAGCATCGGGCTCGATCTCTGCAAACTTAAGCTTTACCTGTTCTGCATCTGTAATATCAAGTTCTTGGGAGCTAAATGCAAATAGCTCCCACTCTTTGGGAAAGACATCTTGTACGCATCTTCCTAATTGCCCATTAGCACCTGTTAATAGTACCTTCATGAAAATAGATCCTTTAGTAATTTCCCTTGTTGATCCTTCTCGGAAAGAAGAGGTTCAACTTCTACTGGCCATTTAATTCCTAACTCAGGGTCATTCCACAATAGGCAGGCTTCACTACTAGGATCATAGTAATTCGTACATTTATATTCAAAATCAGCAGAATCACTCAAGACTAAAAAACCATGAGCAAATCCTTCCGGCACCCAAAATTGTTTCTTATTCTCTTCACTTAAAACAACTGAAGCATATTGCCCAAATGTTGGTGAACCTTGGCGGATATCGATAGCAACATCAAAGACTTCTCCCCGCACAACTCGCACCAATTTCCCTTGTGGATTTTTCTGTTGGAAATGTAAGCCTCGTAAAACCCCTCTGGTAGAGCGTGAATGATTGTCCTGTACAAAATGTAAATCTAGACCTAATAATCTGTTATATCGCTCTTCAGAATACGTTTCTAAAAAGAATCCTCGTTCGTCACCAAATACTTTTGGCTCAATAATTTTCACTTCGGGAATATTAGTATCTATTACTTTCATCTCTTTTCCTACTCTGCAATAAGACGCAAAAGATATTGACCATAACTATTTTTACTCATCGACTCGCCAATATCTTGCATTTGTGCTTTTGTGAGCCACCCATTATGGTAAGCAATCTCTTCTAAACAGGCGACCTTATAACCCTGATGTTTTTCAATAGTTTCTACAAACATGCCGGCTTCCAATAGGCTTTCATGGGTTCCAGTATCGAGCCAAGTAAAACCCCTCCCCATTAGTTCAACATGTAGATCTCCACGCTCTAAGTAGGCTTGGTTTACAGAAGTAATCTCAAGCTCACCACGATCTGAAGGCTTCACTTTTTTTGCAATCTCGATCACATCATTATCATAGAAGTAGAGACCTGTAACGGCATAGTTAGACTTTGGTTTTAGAGGTTTCTCTTCCAGAGAGACTGCCTGCATCTTGTCATTAAATTCTACAACCCCAAAACGCTCTGGATCTCTTACTTGATAACCAAATACAGTAGCACCACTTTTACGTGCTACTGCTTGTTTTAGAATACCGGTAAAACCTTGCCCATAGAAGATGTTATCACCCAATACCAAACAGACATTACTATCGCCGATAAATTCTTCCCCAATAATAAAAGCTTGGGCTAAGCCATCGGGGCTTGGTTGAATCGCATATTCAATAGAGATACCAAATTGAGAACCATCATCTAAAAGACGTTGATAACCACTGATATCTTCCGGTGTACTAATAATCAAAACTTCCCGAATGCCGGCAAGCATCAGTACCGAGAGCGGATAATAGATCATTGGCTTATCATAAATCGGTAAAAGCTGCTTTGATACCCCTTTAGTAATAGGGTAGAGGCGAGTGCCGGAACCGCCGGCAAGGATAATTCCTTTTGTATCTGCCATTATTCTGTTGCTCCTAAACGTTCACGTTGATAGCTGCCATCTTGTACATTGTGGCACCACTCTAAATTATTAAGGTACCACTCTATCGTTTTTTGGATTCCTGTTTCAAAAGTCTCTTTCGGTTTCCAGCCAAGTTCTGCTTCAATCTTGCTTGCATCGATTGCATAACGAAGATCATGCCCCGGACGATCTTTAACGAAAGTAATAAGCTCTGCATATTTTTGCCCATTTTCTCTTGGTTGCAAGGTATCCAAAATATTACAGATCGTTTGCACCACTTCTAGATTGGTCTTTTCATTATGCCCACCAATATTATAAGTTTCCCCAGTCTTACCTTCGGTTACTACTTTATAGAGCGCACGAGCGTGATCTTCTACATAGAGCCAATCACGAATCTGTTGCCCATCACCATAAATTGGGAGAGCTTTTTCTTCTAATGCATTGAGGATCATAAGCGGAATGAGTTTCTCAGGAAAATGGTAAGGACCATAATTATTAGAACAGTTCGTAATAATCGTTGGTAAACCAAAGGTACGATTCCAAGCACGAACTAAATGATCCGAGCTTGCTTTACTTGCTGAATAAGGCGAGCTTGGGGCATAAGATGTTGTTTCTGTAAATAGATCATTCGTACCGGCTAAATCACCATAAACTTCATCAGTAGAGATATGATGAAGGCGGAATGTTTCCTGCTTCTCAAGCGGTAAAGATTGCCAATATTTACGAGCCACTTCTAAAAGTGTATAAGTCCCTACGATATTAGTTTGAATAAACTCTGCCGGACCATCAATCGAGCGATCCACATGGGATTCTGCTGCTAGGTGCATCACTAAATCAGGCTGAAAAGTACTAAATACCTCTTCAAGCTTCTCTGCATCGCAGATATCGACCTTATGAAACTGGTATCGAGGATTATTCTCAATAGAGAATAAAGACTCTAAATTGCCGGCATAGGTCAATTTATCAATATTACAGACATCATGATCTGTCTCATTCATTAAAAAACGGACTAATGCCGAGCCTATAAATCCGGCACCGCCGGTCACTATAATTTTCATAAATAATACTTATACAATATCAATCGATTTAAAATTTTATACAAAAGTTAAATAGGTATTAACCTCTTGCAAATACCGTATAACTATACACTAGACTTAAGACTATTTACATTACAAATAACCTCCCATAAAAGAGCCGCATCAATCTCTTTTTGGTTATATGGCAACAGCTATCAAAAAGGGCTCGGAAAGGTGGGGTCTTTAATAAGGATTATTGAATAAGGTTAACTCCACCGAATCATTATGAATGAGAAGGATTTTAAAATATTAGTGGAGATTGAGAGGAGTCGCAGTATTACTGCCGTTGCGGAAGCGCTCTATATGACGTAACCGGCGCTGACTTATCGTATCTAGCTGTTTAACAGCGGCACTTAAAGTTAATACAAATTTACTGTAGAGTCTTAAACTACCGCTAGCTCAATATTCTTTAACGTATAGAGCTGAGGAGTAATTATCCCTTTTTGAGGATAAGGTAATGCTCTCGATAATGGATGCGCTGGCATTCCTCCTTGATTATAGCCTAGACAATAGAGCTTAATCTTGCCACTTGCTGAAACCAATTCATAAATATCTTGAATCTGCTGAAAATAGATATCAGGTATAACTCTCTTACCCTTCCAACTAGCTGCATTATTACCCCATCCGGCAATAATCATTTCAACATCATCACGATTGATTACCTCTTTGATAATTTCTCTATTTTTGATACCAATCATCTCTCCAATGGTATGTAAACTCCAAATCTCATTTTGTTTAGTATCAATAAAAGCATAAAGATTAACGATTATTAAGCCCCCATATTTCTCCCAGGACTTAACTATCTTTATTAATTTATTGGTTGTTTGATCATTATTTTCAGTATCTGCCGTAGAAGGATTAAGCCCAATAAAGAGTAGATAAGGCAGTTGAGAATCCCATTCTCTACTTAAAAAATAGCGATAACGCTTGCAAGAAGGGAGTTTAACGAAAGAAGTAAAATCTTTCTCTAGATTTTTCATTGCTTTTTATTAATATCTTCAAATTGAAAAGGGAAAAGAGATCAATATATGCGATAATCTCTACGATTAATTTTAGATAGTTATTTTTTGACTATACTCCTAACACTATCTATTTAAATGGTCTTTAATATTCATCTAAATTACTTATCTATAAACCAATATATCCGATTCTTATGCAATTACTACAGAAAAATATCTACCTATACTTCTTTATGATTCTCCTTTCCATGGTTTTAGGGCGTTTTGTCTTGGAATCCTTTACCATTGTGGGGATGCTGGTCGCAATCTATCTTCTGATGCGTCATTGGCATTTCTACTTTGATACGATGAAAGAGAATCGTTACCTCTATGTAGCGCTTGCCTTTCTCATTCCGGTGGCAATCGCCTGTATCGATTCCTTAAACCAAGCGATGTCGCTCTCTGTTTTGGGGCGTTTTGTTCGTTATCTCTTTATCGGTGTTATTGCTATAGCAATGGTGCAACATAAGGAGAATGGAGAGCGCTTGAGTCTTATTACCTTTATCGCTGTTCTCTTTATCGCAATTGATGCCATTATTCAGTGGCAAACTGATTACCACCTTTTAGGGTATGATCCTGTTATTGGAAATCGCGTCTTTGGTCTCTTCGTTGGTAAAGCTCACTTGAGTTACTTTTTAGGGACTTTTGCACCGATTGTTTTCTTCTTCCTCTATCAGAAGATTGAAGCGAAGATGACGTGGTTACGCATCTTTCTAGCAATCATTGCTATTTTGATTTTAACTATCGCCATCTTTATCGGTGGCGCACGCGCGGGAATGATATCGCTCTTTGTCTCTGCCCTGCTCTTTGTGATCTATCTTCTCTATAACGGCAAGATTAAACATAAATTACGATTCTTCGGTACCATTGCTTTAATTGCTATTATCGGGATTGCCATTGTTAGCCAGTTAGATGTTGTGCAAGCACGCTTTGAAGCAACTACAACAGTAACAGGCTCAGAGCCTTTCTTAGAACGCTTCACTTCTTATCGTATTAACATTTGGAATGTTGGTTTTACAGAAATCCCCAACTACTGGATCAACGGTGTTGGGCCTCGTGCTTTTGATCAAATTTATCAAACTTATCCTGAAGAATATAAGATCTTTGATTACGTTTGGCAACCACATCTACATGGGTTAGAGATACTCATTGAAACAGGCATAATTGGTTTTATTCCATATTTACTTGTTCTTCTCTATCTCTTTATCCGTATGTTTACGGCAAAAGCCGGGAATATGTGGCTTATGATGGGCTTTGTTGCCATTATGCCAATCAATAGTCATATCGGATTGTATGAAGGATACTGGATGTCTTTAGCCTTCCCTTCTATTATGATCGGTTTAGCATTAGCCTATCAGGCTGATCAAAAAACAATAGAATCAACATTGGCAGAAAATAAGATTAAAAATAAAATAATGAATTAACCAAAGATCTTATAAGTCATCTTGTAGGTAATACGGATACCCATATAAAAAGACTATTTCTCAAACGAGGAGTAGTCTTTTTTCTTGATCAGGAATCACGAATGATCTACTAAATTAACAATTCTCTATTTCTGATACTGACGAATCGTACCGATAAAGTGATTAAGATAATTCCCTGTTTCAAATTGTGTTACTGACTTTTGAATCGATTCAGGACTTGGGAGTTGTAACTCTCCATCAAGGATTTTTTGCAAATATTCTAGATTTTGAAATTCCTCATCCACCGGATAGAGCCAACCATTTTCCCCATAAGTAATAATATCGGCTGGCCCCGTTGGGCAATCAGAGGAGAGCGCAGGAATTCCCCGCATCATCGCCTCTACTAGAACAAGCGGTAACCCTTCCTTTCTTGAATTGAGGAGAATAATGCCGGCTGAATCGATCTCCGCCCAAACGTCTCTTTTCCAACCATGAAAAGTCACTTTATCTTCTAAGCCTAATGATTTAATACCATTTTGAAATTCTAGATCTTTATCTTGATTCCCTGTTGAACCATAGATATCAAGTGACCAATTTCCTTTTAACTTTTTAAGTTGTGTTAATAGAGATGTAACCCTCTTATTTTCATCAATCCTACCGATATAGAGAAACTTGCTCTGATCTCTTTTAACAAGCTCAGCTTCTTCCACGGGATTATAAATTACCGTGACATTACGGCCTTGATAAATTTCCTCTATCTCCTTCGCAATGCCGATACTAATCGCTAAATGTCCATCAAAAAGCGCTATCTTCTCTTTAACTGCTTTCTCAACCTCTTTATTATTACTCGAAAGAGAGCTATGTACCCACGAAATTAACGGTATATTGCTCTGTGCTTTAAAGCGCTTTAAGAATGGATAATTTGTTAAAAATTGCTTAGAGAGATCCATCGTAATTAAGGCATCGAGCTGATCCTTCGCCATCTCATCAAAAAGTTTATCGCCATTAAAGCGAACATAAGCTTTTTGCAAAGCTCTAAAAAACGCTCGCGGGAGAACCCCTTTCAACGCCATTATACTCTTAGGATAAGAGAGATATTTAAGATGCTTAAAACCTTTTGTAAAAGCATCATAACGGGGCTCATATAGACCATAAAAAAAGAGCTCGACATTCTTCGCTGGCATCGCACGGGCAACAATTTCAAGCACCTTCTCAAGCCCGCCCGGGCCATCATGGCGGTTTCGTAAAAGAATGCCGATTTT
Organism: Ignatzschineria sp.; assembly: GCA_030151245.1. Lineage (GTDB taxonomy): Bacteria > Pseudomonadota > Gammaproteobacteria > Cardiobacteriales > Wohlfahrtiimonadaceae > Ignatzschineria. The sequence goes on from JASLEF010000194.1 coordinate 12,702, forward strand.
TAATTTATTGCTTTTTTGATCCATTTTTATACCTCGTTCTGCAGCAAGCGATTCAAGACAGAACGTCTATTAATTTTATCTAAATCAATACCTTTTAACTTTTCATTGTAAAGATGAATACAGAGTGTTCTATGGGTCACTAAATCATCTACTGAGAGCTCCTCATCTAAGAGATAATGTCGCACTTTTTTATAATGAATCGGGTAAAAGAGATCGATAGGTGAAACTTTATCTAATTTTTGAAAATATCGAAAATAGTAAGTAATAGCTGTTGGGCCAATTACGCCCCACGCCATATCTTCTATCTTTCTTTTAAATCCCAAATATTTACTACAACGCAACTTAAATTGTCGCTTACGGGAATACCATGGCGGAATAAACTTAGGATCTTTAGCTGCTAAATTTAACGCATTTAAAATTTTTGAATCTTGAGGCAACGCTAAAACTGCTCCATTGATCGCATTATCATCCTCATAGCCTAAAAGATACCCGTTTGCAGGAATGGAGATCGGTTTAAGACAATAAACATCACAATCTACATATAAGGTGTTATTATCGCGTTTTTGCAGTAATTGATATCGAAAAATATCTGAAAAGAGAGCGTAACTTCCTGTAGCCTTATGCTTAACAATCTCCTTCTCTGGGATAATTAAATTAGCATCACTCGTTTTAACTCCATCGGGCAGGTCTTCTATTGAATCATAACAATGAAGCGTTACTTCATGCCCTCGCATCACAAATGAATATAAACAGCATCTTGCAATTGGCCCTAAGTGGCGACCAATCCATAAAGCTTCTATTTTTGCTAACTGCCCACCCATTCTCCCGTCCTATAAACCTAATCTATCGTCTATTTAAGCGTTTTGATTTCAAATAATTCTAACACTAAAAAAAGAACGTGAGACAATGAATTAAATTTTATTTCCAATATAATGACTTAATATCTAACTTAATGAACTTAATTTATAACTGAGGCAATAGTATGGCAGCATTATCTCCTATTAAAATTTTTGTCGGTTGCGATCCTAATAACTGTGATTTAGAGCAGATGATGGTGCTCGATTATAGTATTAAGAAACATACCTCTGCCCCTTATGAAATTATCTGGATGCAATTATCAAAAGATCCTGAAAGCTTTTGGTATTCAGATCCTGAAAAAGGTGAGGGATGGAATACAGAAAAGTGGGTCACCCCTTTTTCCGGCTTTCGCTGGGGTATTCCGGCATATTGTAATTATGAAGGCCGGGCGATCTATATGGATGCCGATGTTTTTGTCTTAACTGATATTGCTAAATTATGGGAGCATCCTTTCAACCCTGGAAGTATCGTTGTTGGTAAGGGTGAGCCGCTCGTCACTCGTTTATGTGTCGCACTCTGGGATTGCGCCCGAGCGAAAGTAGCATTACCCCCAATTAACAAGATTAAAGCTGATCCTAAAGCCCATGCTCGATTAACCAATATGATTAAGAAGAAGCCTCAATTGGTCACGCCGTTTAATGACAACTATAACTGCCTCGATGGTGAAGATCTGCCCATTTCAGAGATCAAGATTTTGCACTATACCGATATTGATACCCAATTTTCCCATAAGTATTCGATCCCTCGATTGCAAAAGGAGGGCTCTCAACATTGGTTTGATGGTGAGGTCAATACCCATTGGCGCCAAGATCTAATCGATCTTTTTGATCAATATTACCAAGAGGCATTAGCTGCCGGTTATTCATTAGATGATTACCGCAATACTCCCTATGGAGAGGTGGTTAAAGCATCACAAAAAGATTACAGTGCCTTCCGAAAAGCTAAGAAGAAAAATATTTTTAGTAGAATATGGAAAAATATTCGGGGCTATTAATCTAATATTCGGCGACTCGGCTACTTAATTATAGTTATTAATTTGAGTTTATTAATTTGAGTTTATTGATTTGAGTTGGCACTTAAACCCTTCATCCTTTAAATAACATTTTAAGCATAAGACTATTGAGTAGGTGATCTCAATATTACCTACTCAATAGTCAATCCTCATTTAAGCTACTATCTTAATAGGGAATCTCAAAAATCTCTCTTTAAGTTAATGGAGAGAAATCTTGATGCAGTTAGATTGAAAAAGTTGGTAACCATGCAAGGTTCTCTCTGAAAGATACTCACTTGTGAATAGATAATTTTTCACATTTTCCACACTATCTAAATTTAACTGCCCACTCCCACCAAATCCAAATAGAGAGACTGAATAACCACTCTTTAAATAGCTAATCACAATCTCTTCAACCATCTGATCAGGAATTAGCACCTTACAACTTTCAAAGTAATTCTCTTCATCTCGTGGATGAGGAATATAGAGATCAATAGGGTTATTAAGAAGAAATCTATTTAACTCTTCTACCAGCTCTTGAGCTTGCTTTCTCTCTTTAACCATATCGCGATAGACAGATCCCACAAGAATCTTAATCTCTCGGGATTCCTCCTGCTGAAGGAGTTGATTATCGCTTATATCTCCCTTTGCATCTTCCCGTATATCTTGATAGAGCGGAATAAATGTTGTCCTCTCAACAACATTAGGGATTTTATTGTAGATTGTGTAATGATTTTTTGTCGTTTTTAAAACATCATCCATCCAATAACGCCGACCAAAGAGGCTTTGAAAGAGTCTGCGAAAGGCACTATATTTCTTATAGCGGTAGAAGTGAGAATGAGAGTTTACATTTTCTGTACCATCATCAAAGGTATATAAGTTTTGATACTTAATAACAGAGAGAAGATGATGATAAAACCGCTGATTAAGATTAGCTAAATAGATATTTTGAACATCGTGTAATTTAAGTTCATCGACTAATTTTTTCGCTCGGCTATTTAGATAATAACTTCCGCTCTTTGTTAGTTCTTTATCCTTATCAAAAAGGTAGAGATGATCAGAGATCTTTTCTATTTTATCTAAATAGAAGCTATTTCGTTTATTGGGCATAATTCCTGTGAATAAAACCGTAACTCTATTCAATCTTTTTTCCTCAATAATGCGAATCGCAATTTTGAGTTGTAATGGTGTTGAACATAAAATTAAATTCACATTTGGCTCCTATAGCCTATAACCAAAAATTGTAGCTTCAAGTCTATATAAGAGAAGAGAATCCTTTCCTTAGGCTATCATTGCTTCTTCGGTTGGATCTGTTTTATTTTCCAAATCAATCTTCTTACCCTATTTTTAATGCGGGCCATGATAGGTCTCTCCTTTAATAACTTCCGCTTCTTATAATCATGTCGTTTTCTTTTAAACTTTTTTCGTTCTAGATAGATATCGGAATACAGCTCATGATTATCGATAATTCTAATATATTGAGGATAGAGGACATTGAAGGTATTCAACCAGCCATTTTCCCGAAAATGGATAAACATATCCGCTTCATACTTGATGGGCAATAACCGCGAAGCAAGGCTCTTTGCAGCGGCTACGTTTATTGCGTAAGCATAAGTTCCAAAGGCGGTAACGGCTGTATATTCACCATATTGATCAAAAGTGAAGAATTTTTTTCTTAAGGTGAGCTTATTCGCACGTCCTAAAGTAATCACTTTTGATTCCGAGGTCTCTAACGTTGAGGAGAGAGTTTCGCTTAACCTCACAAAGCTTTGGGGGAGAATAACATCATCTTCCAAAATAATCGCACTGGTTATCTGGCATTTAATCATCTCTTGATAAACTTTAATATGGCTTAAAGCGCATCCTATCTCTCCTAATGTGAGAGCACATTCAGGATAATCATAAACCTTTTCAGCAATCTCCTCTTTTGAGAGTGTCGCGCCATGAATCGCTTCTACAAATTCATAATCTTTCACCCCCAATGAAGTCAACTGCTGCTCCATCTGTTGCCGCTTCTCTTCAGCTTGTTTTAAATTGATTATAAAAACTTTCATTGATCCCTCGGCAACGCTCTACTTTCTCTCATTATTTAAATATAGTCATCTATTTTATATATATAACTTAGTAAATGTACTTAGTAAAAATATGTCATAACAGTAAGTAAATGATACCTTAATTTAATAAAAGCGATACTTAAGTATCGTTAGAAACGGCAAAATATAGGAATAAAAACTAAGTTAGTCCATTCCCTTAAAATACGCTAAAATAACCGGTTATATAGGAACTATCGATTATTTCATACACTTTTTAGATGGAATCACAATGATTAAAGAGACGCTACTGATTGAAATTGGGACGGAAGAGCTTCCTCCACGAGCATTGAACAATTTAT
>JASLEF010000017.1 GCA_030151245.1 Ignatzschineria sp.
ACGACGCATTCCTCTTTTTGAACGAGTTACCTTCGATTTTTGTACAGCCATTTTAACAACTCCTAAATTACACTATATTTTAGTGATAGAAACTTTCAAGTGATAGAAACTACTATCTTAATCCAATAGATCTGTCAGAACAGCAAAAGGATTTTTCTTCTCCTCTTCTTCTGGCATCTCTTGATTCTTTAAAAACTCACGTCCTTCGCACGGTTCATCATCTGCATGATAAGGAATAATCGGCAAAGCCATCAACAGTTCATCTTCTAAATGATAGAGGAAATCAATTGGATCGACTTCATCAATCACGATGACATCTGCATCATCACCAATAAGCTCTGCTTCATATTCACTTTTGACCGGGACCCAACGAAAATCGACGTCAAGATCAACTGCGAACGGCTCAAGACAACGCTGACATTCAACATTCACGTTGACGGACGCATGCCCCATCACGCTTTTATGTTGATTTTCATCAAGACCTGCCTTAAATGATAAAACAATATCACCATTTACCTTCTCTACTGCTTCTTCTAAACGAGGAAAAAGTTTTGCGGGTAATTGATCATTCTCAATTAAGTAGCGCTGATCAATGGCTTGCCATATGGATAATGTAGAGTAATTCAAAGAACACCATCAATTCTAATAAAAGAGGGATATATTAATCTATTGCACAATTTTTTGCAATAAATCCGTTTATTAACGAACAAAATCACCGCTTTTCCCACCCATTTTTTGCTGAAGTGAGATATCGGTAATTTCCATCCGTTTATCAATTGCCTTTAACATATCATATATCGTCAGTAACGCAACTGATGTTGCTGTTAACGCTTCCATTTCTACCCCCGTCACACCATTAGTCACCACTTCAACTTCCGTAATCACCGCATATCTCTCAGGAACTAGTGTGAATTCGACATTCACTTTAGTTAAAGGTAACGGATGACAAAGAGGGATAAGATCTGCTGTTTTCTTTGCCCCTTGAATCGCGGCTATACGAGCAACTCCTAAAACATTTCCTTTCGAGACTTTCTCCTCCACTAGTGCAGAGAATGCTTCCGCATTCATGGTAATCATCCCTCTTGTAATAGCCTTTCGCTTCGTAATTGGCTTATCACTCACATCCACCATATGCGCCTCACCCTGTGCATTGAGATGTGTTAATTGATTTTTTCCCATTATTTTATCCCCTTAAACTCTATAGATCCGTTAATGTTTCAATAACATAATCTTCTAGATCGGTATGATCCGCCATCTCTCTCTCAGCCATTAATGTCATGCCTTGTAACAACCCCTCTCTTCTGACTTGAGAACGATCTTTAGAAATTAAATAATGCCAATGAGGTAAGGGTTGCGCTTCAAAACGTAAGCGATAAGCACAGGTTTTTGGCAACCATGGAAATGTCTCAATATCCTCAAGCGATAATTCGATACACTCCGGCACATACTGATGTCTAGTTGGATAATGCTGACATTGACATGTCTCTAAATCCAATAAATCACAAGCCACATTGGTATATAAAATTTCCCCTGTATCCTCATCTTCTAATTTATTAAGACAACAGAGACCACACCCATCACAGAGCGCTTCCCATTCTGTTTTATTTAAATCCGCTAATGGCAGCTCCCAAAATTTCTCTCGCATCATATTCTCTATTGATACCCTATCTATTATCCTAGCTCTTTTGGAGTAGATTGCTTTCATTCCCTTCTTGGATGCTCGCTGCGCGATCTACTGCAGTTTTTTGCAGCGTCGTATCCTCCTTTAAATCCGCCATCACAAGATGACTATTAAAGCTCTTCACATACCACTCTTGACGATCTAAATCTTTCGCCTCTAAACAGAGCGAGATCTCTACTTGACTTGGCTTTTCATTCGATTCATCATCATGTGCAATCTTCTCTCTAAATTGCAAATAGTACGCTATTTGGCTACCCACTAAAATAATAAGCCATGAAAGATACATCCACATAATAAAGAGCACGACACTCGCAAAACCGGAATAAATTTGAGACTGTTTACCCGACAACACCACAAACTGTGTGAATAGTTTCCCCACAAAATACCAAGCATTAGAAGCAAATAGCGCGCCAATTAACGCCGGAAGCAAATTTACCTTACGGTAAGTAATAAAGAGATATGCCAGCCAAATAACAAAAGTAACAATCCCTATTGTGAACGCTTGCCCTAATAAGAAATTGATCAAAGGATTCGTCACATAACCACTCACCCGAAGAACAATAGAACTCGATAAAAAAGAGAATGCAATAAATGCAAAAATTGGTCCAATTAAAATAACAATCACATATGACAAGATGCGCTCTCGAAAAGGACGCCCTCTCTCTACTCGCCAAATCCGGTTAAAAGCTGACTCTACCGTCGTCATCAAGTTGATTGCCGTATAGAGAAGTACTGCAAATCCAACACCCCCTAAAATAATTCCTCGAGTATTTTCAACAAAACCAATGAGGATATTAACAAAGTCATCAGCATTTTTTTCCCCTAAAAACTCTAAGCCATTTCGTAACAGAGGTTCTAACTCATTATGGACACCAAACCCCGCTAAGATCGAGAATGTAATAGCCAACAAGGGAACTATCGACAACATCGTCGTGTAAGTTAATGCCTGAGCGCGCTCTTTAAAATTCGCCGCTTGATATTGCACAATAATACGGTAAATAAATTGTAAAATTCGTCTGCCCCATAAGAAAGAACCTGTCTCAGACCAGAGCCAGGCTTCTAATTTTTCTATCATCGATTTCATACTGTTATTTTATACTCAAAATGTGAGTTATCATTAATGGCAATGGCACCTACACCAATTTATCAAATGCATCTTTGATCAAAGTAATACGACGCTCTAAAGCATCAGCACCATATTGTGTACTCAACTCAAAATAACCCCATACAGGATTTGGCCAAGCAAGATCCGTCTCATAACGTGCGATGACATGTACGTGCAACTGTCGAACAATATTCCCTAATGCCCCCACATTTAACTTATCTGCATCGAAAGCATCTTGCATCACCTTTGAAGCCATTCGCAACTCTTTTAGCAACTGCTCCTGATCTTCCACTGAAAGATCAACAATCTCTTCAATATTATCGCGCTTGGGAACCAATAAGATCCAAGGAAAACGTGCTTCATTTTGAATTCTCACCTGACAAAGTGGGAGATCTGTTACAAAGCGACTATTTTTAGCTAACTCTTCATTTAAGGTCATATCTATCCTCTTCTTTTATCTTCTTATCTGCTCAATGACGCAATGTCGGCGACGCTTTCACGCCACCTTCTATTTCACAACCATTAACGGATGATGAGTATTGATTATCTATTGCTTATTGATAATTTGCAAAATTGATCGGCATAAACCCATCTAATCTTAATACTCATCAACCTTTTTACTTAAAGCAATGAGTTGCTCTCTTAATTTAAACTCCGTCAGCTCAATGCCTTTCTCTGCACGCACTAACTCACTCGCTAAAATAATTCCCGCCATAATCGCGGCTTTTTCAAGTGATAAACGCCCTCTTTCACGAAGCTTGGCAATCTCTCTATCTAAACGCAGTGCAGATTCTTTCAATACCTCTTCTTCCGATTTTGGCGTACTAATGGGATACTCTTCATTAGCGATCTTCACTGGGACAATGATATTTTCTGACATTTTATCGCTCCTACATATTTTGTTTCATCGATTCCACACGGGAAATCAATTTATTAAGTTTCTCTGATAACAATGCATTATCTGCCACTAAACGACCATTTTCTTGCTCAGCATTTTGTCGGTAAGCACCAAACTCGCCTTGCAATGATTCATATTTTTCTTCAGATTCTCTTAATACATTCGTTAAACGATTTTTCTCTTCACCGAGCGCAACAATTTTCTTCTCGAGCGTCTCAAAGGCTGTTTGTAATGTTTCTGACACGATTTTTTACCTTTCTTAGGGTTTCACAAAACTAGGGATATCACCATAATATCCCATCGCCATTCTTGCGAGCTTTCTTTTCACAAAAGGAAGCTTATTCGCCGCGGAAAGACCGAGATTTCTCGCACCTTTCACAACTTTAGATTGACTTGTCGAACTTCTTTTAAAGAGATCCATTGATCCCATGATTAACATATTATGTGCTTTGCGACGTTTTTCATAGCGTTTTAACATCGTTAAATCCCCCAATGAAATCCCCGCTTTTTTTGCATTCATCAACTCCTCCACCAACGTCGCAGAATCTAAATAACCAATATTGACTCCTAATCCCGCTAAAGGGTGGATAGAATGCGCCGCATCTCCGGCTAATGCAAAATTTTCACGAACATACGTCTGCGCATGATTTAATCGTAAAGGATATGCCCCTAACTTTCCAGCAATCTCAATACGTCCAAATTTCCACTGCAATCCCTCAGAGAGTCGATCGGAAAAGGTCTCTGGATCTAACGCTAACAACTCATCCGCTTCTTCATACGTCGTGTGCCAAGCAAGCGAACAACGCCCATCATTTAAGGGTAATAATGCTAAAGGTCCATTATCTAAAAAGCGCTGCCAACAAGTATTTTCATGGCTCTTCTCAGGCCTTACTTGCCCAACGATAGTTTTTTGCCCATAACTCCAGCCTGTTGTCGGGATATTCGCCCAATCACGCACCATAGAACGACCACCATCTGCCCCGATAATAAGTTCCGTGACATATTGATCACCATTACTCAAAGTCACTTCCACATCTGTGCCAACTCTTTCAAATGACTCCAACTTTGTATGATCCAAAATGGTGATATTATCAAGCTTCAACGCACGATCAATTAATACCCCTTGGGTAGCCTCATTATCCATAATCCAGCCCAATGCATCAGAACCTGTACCGGCAGCATCGAAAGTTAACTCTCCCATTCCGCCTTCATCCCAAACATGCATATGTAAAAAAGGCGTAATGCGCCCAGTATGCTGTAAGCCATCCCAAGCATCCACATATTCCAGCCACTTTTTACTAGAAGGGGTAAATGCAGAAACACGCAGACCATAATCATCTTGAGGATAGAGCTTTTCTAAGGGGTGAAACTCAATCACTAATACTTTGAATCCCGCTTTTGCAAGACCAATTGCAATACTTGAGCCGACTAATCCTGCCCCATTAATAATGACATCAAAACGATTACTCATATATTTCCTTTTCTACTCAGACATCGATGGCGTTGAAAACCTCACCACCCCCAGTTTTTGATGATTAATAACCCATCCCAAAACGGGCTATACGTTTTTTTAACGGCTTCATAAAATTCACACCTCTCAAGGCAACGTTACGCAGTTGTGGCGCACCGGGGAGATCAACGCCAAAACTTCTTACTAAAAAGTCTGTTGCACCAACAACTTTTACCACATCGTGACGCCTTTCACGCTGATAACGTTGTAGATCATACAATGAAGGAATCGCATTGCCCGAAAAATAGGGCAGTAGCAATTCACAATCTCTAAACCCCAAGTTCAGCCCTTGCCCAGCAATAGGATGCAGTGAATGTGCGCTATTTCCAATCAAGGTTAAACATGGTTTACAGATTTCTTTGGGCATCATTAACGTCAGATCCCACACATGGCGTTCAGTGACCGATTCAATTTCACCAAGATCATATCCAAAACGATAAATCACCTCATTTCCAAAGGTTTCATCAGAGGCGTTTTCCCATCGCTCTTTATCTGATCGATCCGCAATGAGTACCACCGCCATCTCATGACTTCCCACCGGCAGCAGTGCTAGAGGGCCATCACTTGTAAAGCGTTCAACAGCCATATTATGATGCGGATGTTCAAACTTCGCCCTCGCAATGACCGCCACTTGATCATAATCACGATGATAAGATTCAATCCCGGACAACATCCGTAAGTGAGAGTTCATCCCCTCCGCAGCAATGATCCAATCGAAGCTTTCCACCCTTTTTTCATCACGATGCGTCAATGTGCAACGGACAATCTCCGCATGGTTATTGCTCGCCTCTAATGAATAATGATTCAGTCGCGTCTGGTCAAAATAAGTAATGTTGTCACAAGCATCTATCGCTTTTAGCATCCCCAACACTAATCGCCCTAAAGGTATTAAGGCACCAAAATCATGAAGATCATGCTCTGATGCAAATAGATCAACTTTTGTCGCATAACCTTTTTCAGAAACCTGAACACTTTCAATCGACGTAGAAAATGGCTTTAAGTCTGCCCAAATATCAATCGACTGCAAGAATGAGACAGAGCGATGCGATAATGCGATCATTCGCGTATCTTTCTCTAATAACTCTATCGTAGGCCTTTCATGCTGATCAACAATGACAATAGAGAATGCCGAGTTTTTTAATCCCAAAGCAAATGAGAGCCCGATAGGCCCCGCCCCTGAAATTAAAATTCGTTTATTATGATCTTCTGCCATACAACATCACCTATTTTGATATGGGTATTATTGTAGCGATCACTGCGGTAGATAGTTTGATATACCGCAAGTTCACGCCTCTTCTTCAAAAATTTAACCTCATCTATCTAACTTCACGTACTCAGCCATTACTTAGAACAACTAAAGCAATGGGGAGAGCGTGATAATGACCATTAAAAAACGTCTAACAGACTGTCATCTCATTCATTAAAGTTCAGTTAATGAAACCACACTATCCGCTTCAGCTAGCTTATTTAATGCAATCAGCCCGTCTAGTTGATGAGGTTTTTTATTTAGTTCGTCGGTAAACTTAAAATTTCGTAACCATCTTCTGTCACTAAAATAGCATGCTCCCATTGAGCCGTTAGAGACCTATCGCGCGTCACTGCCGTCCAGCCATCGCCTAAGACCTTGACTGCTGATTTTCCAACATTAATCATGGGCTCAATCGTAAAGATCATGCCGGGTTCCATAATATCAGTCACCATCGGTGAATCGTAATGCAAGACTTGTGGTGCCTCATGGAGCGCTAGCCCCACACCATGCCCACAAAAATCTTGAACAACGGAGTAGTTATGGGCATGTGCATGTTTTTGAATCGCACGGCCAATATTTCTAAATGGCGCTCCCGGTTTAACTTCCTCAATCCCGAGCATCATGCACTCATAAGTCACATCCACTAAACGCTGTGCGAGTATCGAAACCTCCCCCACACAGAACATTTGGCTTGAATCCCCAAAGAACCCATCTTTTGCCAAGCAGATATCAATATTGACGATATCCCCCTCTTTTAGCTTACGATCTCCCGGAATTCCGTGACAAACGACATGATTTAAAGAGATACAGCTCGCCCCAGGAAAAGGGGGTTGTCCATAATTTAAACTGCCTGAAATCAGACCATCTTCCGTCATCCAGCCATGGATGAGATCATCTAGCTCCTGCGTTGTTACGCCGGCTTTCACATACGGCTTAATGCGCTTTAAAAGATTCGCCACCGCTTGATTCGCTTTACGGATACCATCGATCTGTTCTGGTGTTTTAATTGTAATTTCTGACATTTTGATCCTTTAATAACAACAATTCTAATACAACCTCACGTCTCTTCATTTTTTGACGTTATTTGACAAGGTTCTTAAAAAAATTAAAGCGCATTACGCGCTCTAATTCGATAACGGATTAAGTACGCGGTAGCGTCACGCCCGTTTGACCTTGATACTTCCCTCCACGATCTTTATAAGAGACATCACACTCTTTATCAGACTCCAGGAAGAGCATTTGTGCAACGCCCTCTCCCGCATAGATCTTCGCGGGAAGATTCGTTGTATTAGAGAATTCTAATGTCACGTGACCTTCCCATTCAGGTTCTAGTGGCGTGACATTTACAATAATTCCACAACGCGCATAGGTCGATTTCCCAAGGCAAATCGTTAAAACGCTACGAGGAATACGGAAATACTCTACAGTACGCGCAAGCGCAAAAGAATTTGGCGGAATAATACAAACATCGGAGACCACATCCACAAAACTATTTTCATCAAAGTTTTTGGGGTCAACAATGCTTGAGTTAATATTGGTAAAGATCTTAAACTCATTACTACAACGTACATCATAGCCATAGCTCGATGTTCCGTAGCTAATAATGCGACCCTTTTCATTTTCTCGGACTTGCCCGGGCTCAAATGGCTCTATCATGCCATGTTTTTCTGCCTGCTCGCGAATCCAATGGTCTGCTTTAATTGACATACGTTTTCTTTCCTTTCCTAATTAACGCTTGCTAGTACAATTCAATTCCGCGCTCATATTTAAAAACTCGTGACGCAATGAACGCGGATGATCTCATTCGCTCTATCTGAGATGTCACGCCATCTCTGCGAGGCGACTCTCGCGCGATCTCCTAAGAGACATAATCCTTATTTTAATTCTCGACCTTGTGATTGCTGTACCACCACTTTCGGGAATCCTGCCATTCTATCACGCTCACGCAATGATAAAACTGCTCCCATTTTAATCGCAATTTCTTGATAAAGTTTTGCTAATGGGTCTTCAGTCGTTGCCGTTGGCTTTCCACTATCCGCTTCTTCACGAATCTTCTTATTCAATGGCATCCGACCTAACAGCGTAAAGCCCTCTTTCTCGGCTAATTCTTTACCACCATCACTTCCAAAGATTGCCTCTTCATGACCACAGTTTGAACAGATGTGATAACTCATATTCTCTACAATACCTAGAATAGAGATTCCCACTTTCTCAAACATCGTAATCCCTTTACGGGCATCTAATAGTGCGATATCTTGCGGCGTCGTCACAATAACACTACCGGCAACCGGTACTTGCTGAGCAAGCGTTAATTGAATATCACCCGTTCCTGGTGGCATATCTACAATCAGATAATCGAGATCCTTCCAATTCGTCTCTTTCAACATCTGTGCTAATGCTGAAACAGCCATCGGTGCTCGCCAAATAGCCGCATCTCGATCTGCAATTAAATAACCAATTGAGTTTGTTTGTAGCCCTTGAGTTAATACTGGCTCCATTGATTTACCGTCAATAGATCGTGGCTTTTCATGACTGTTGAGCATCGTTGGTAAACTCGGACCATAAATATCCGCATCCAAGATTCCTACTTTAGCACCCTCATTTAAGAGCGATAGCGCAAGGTTCACTGAAGTTGTTGATTTACCAACCCCACCTTTCCCTGAAGCAACAGCAATAATATTCTTCACATTCGGTAGTGCATGTAATTGACCTTGAACTTTATGTGCCACGATCTTTGTACTCACACTCACTGCCACACTTAGGCCTGTCTCTTTTGCAATCAATGTTTCTAAAGAGTTTTTAATCGCTTCGCTATGCGCTTTTGCATAGAAACCTAGGACAATATCGACGTTAATCTGCGGCGATGAACCTTCGCTGATTTCCACTGATTTCACACATCCCGCCGAAACTAGATCCGTTTCCAAAAATGGGTCAGTTTGCTGTTTAATAAGACCTTCAATCATCTCTTTTGTCACTTTCATAGGTTCATCCTCGTTAGAACAGATTTTTGATGTCCTCTATTCTAACACTGCTAGCGAAATAAATTAACCTTGTAAATGCAAACCATTAAAATTATCTTGAGAACTGTAAAGTTAGGCTTTTCCACCCTTTTATCGATCCCGTTCTAAGTCAATTTTAGAACAATATTTTCCTAGGGTACGCCGCACTTTTTACAAAGCAATAAAAAAGCATCTTTCATCTCTGAATGATGCCTCTTCTTCATGTCACTACCACGCAAATAGATTCTCGCAGAAAAACATCAACAATCTGCCGAAACGCTCGTTAAGAGCGTATCACCAATAGTCGTGTAAGATTGAATATGGATCGTTAATGTCTCTCCTTCCCGACGAAGTTGCAATACTAAATCTGCCGCAGGTAAAACCCCTTCTCCTTTTTCCGGCCATTCAATTAACCAAATTCCATCTTCTTCCAACAACCCTAGATCAAACAACTCAATAGGCGACGCCAGACGATAGAGATCCGCATGTAAAATCGTTCGATCTTCTAATTCATAAGGCTCAATCAAAGTATATGTAGGACTTTTTACCGCGCCTTTTACCCCAAAGGCTTGAATAAAATAACGTGAAAAAGTTGTCTTCCCAGCCCCTAAATTTCCCTCTAAATAGAGCTTACAATTTAGCAAATCTGCTTTCACAATCCATTTTGCTAAAGTTCTCGCAAATAGCGCTGTTTCTTCTTCACTCTTTAAAACTCGATCTAATACTACCGACATTCTTTAAACTCCTAACGCCACCGCTTCTGTTGGCTGAACAGGCAATTTACGGGACAAAATTGCTAACCTGATATTGAGGAAGATGGCCGCAAATAAAATCCCCACAATCAATCCAATCCAAACGCCTGCGGCCTCCATGTTTTTGACAACACCTAAATAATAGCAAAGAGGGAAAGCAATTAGCCAATAGGAAGCAATCCCCAAAAGCATCGGTACTTTCGTATCCTTCATTCCTCGAAGCACTCCATTGGCGGCAATTTGTAATCCATCTGGCAACTGGAAAAAGATTGAGTAGATAATTAATGCCGCACTCATATGCACAATTTCTGGATTACTATTGTAAAGCTGTGGAATATGATAACGCGCGCCAAATAGAATTAAACTTGTCATGACCATTAAACCAACGACGACCACCAAGCCCATACGGCTCACACGTCGCACACTCACATAATCCATGCGCCCCATTCGATGCCCAGTCATCGCCGTTAACGCCATAGCTAAGCTCACAGGAATCATAAAAGTTAAAGAGGTAATCGACAACGAAATCTGATGACTCGCAACAACATTCGTCCCGAACTGCCCTAAAATTAGCCCTGCAGCGGAGAAGATCGCGACTTCCGCAAACAAGGTCGCCCCACTAGGCAGCCCTACCCGAATCATTTCTCTCAGGCGCTGATCAGGCCTTTCAAACTTACTGAAAAGCTTTAAGCTTTTTAAACGAGGATCGATAAATGTAAAGAGAATAAGTAATCCCAACATTACCCAGAAGGTTAACCCTGTCCCGACACCAGAACCGATAATCCCGTAACTAGGAATGCCAAAAGCCTCATAGCCATTGACTAAAATATAGTTCAAGATCGCATTCGCCACAAAACCAACACCACAAACAATCGTAATAATAACGGGACGAGCCACCCCATCACAAACCGCACGTAAACTGTTAAAGATTAAAATTGCCGGCGCCCCAATACTTAAAGCTCTTAAATATGAAACAGTCCCCGGAATTAAGGTCTCATCCACTCGAATCAGTCTTAATAAAGATTCTGAAAAAAAGTTCATAATCAATACGACTAACAACATTAATACTATCGATATCAGCAAACCATTATGCCAAATGGTCGCGACTTCCATCATTTTCCCACGACCAAATTCATGCGCACTAAAAATAGCAACACTCATTAAAACGCCCGTACTGCAGAGCAGTAAGGGATTCCAAATCATGACCCCCAACCCTACAGATGCTTGTACCGCATCATTAAAATGCCCGGTAATAGCCACATCAACAGCACCCATTCCCACCAAAAACCATTGCGTAATGAGAATCGGCATCATTAGGCTTAATAGCGTTTTAAACTCTTCTTTTTGAAAACGAAAACGTCCAAAAAATTTCATTCTCGAATTCTCCTTTCTATATGATTACTTAAATATCTTAAAATCTTTCAGCTCAGTCATTTGTCCCTATGGCAACTCTATTTTTACCTCAAGATAAGAAGCCGGCATTTTACCCTAAGTCATCAGATTTACCGCTATATTTCTTTTAAACTCAGCAAAACAGTTAGAATAAATAATAACGTCTAATAATAATGCTTCCTTATCAAGTCAGCACATGATTTCAACTTGATACACTATCCAGTCTCCATCACTACTAACCGATCTCTCGTAACCCCTGATAGACAACTTCCGCCAACTTTTGACTAATCCCCGGCACCTTCGCGATATCCTCTATCGCAGCACTTTTCAGAGAGTCCAACCCTCCGAAATGAGTTAATAATGCAGTTCGTCTAGTCTCACCAATTCCGGGAATATCCTCTAAAACCGATCGTCTTCTCATCTTATCGCGCCTTGTCCGATGCCCTTCGATCGCAAAACGGTGCGCCTCATCTCGAATTTGGGTCAAAAGATGAAATGCCGGCGAGCTAGAATCAAGCGGCAACGGTGCCTTATCACGCATCCAGATAATATCCTTTCCTCGCACTTTCCCCTCTCCTTCCGAAATGCTGAGTAGCGGTAAGTGTGATAGCCCTAACTGATCTAACACTTCAATCGCCACTTGTAGCTGCCCTTTACCTCCATCAATCAGGAGTAAATCAGGAAACCCTTGCGAATCTTTCTTCGGGTCTTTACCTTTAAATCTGCGAGTTAAAGCTTGACGCATAGCTTCATAATCATCCCCTGCCGTAACGTCCTCTATATTAAAGCGACGATAGTATTTCTTAGTAAATCCTTCCGACGTATAGACCACATTAGACGCAACCGTTCGCTCACCAAAGCTATGAGAGATATCAAAACATTCAATGCGTTGAATCGAACCTTTAACCCCCAACAAACAATTGAGCGCAAAGAGCCGGTCTTCTACCTGCGCTCGGCTCGCAAGCTTAATATTCACAGAATGCTGTGCATTACTCACCACCATCTCCAGCAACTTACGCTTTCGTCCTCGAACATTATGCGGATACTGTAACTGTACGGAATAATCTACTATTTCAGACAACCCCAGCAACAACCAAGTCTCTTCCTCTTCTGATAACAATGTATTTAAAATAATATTTCTTGGCGGCTGTCGATGTTCTCCGTAATATTGCGCCACAAAAGCGCTCATGACCTCCTCTTCAGAAGTATCTTTCGGCACTTTAGGAAAATAAGCCCTCGTTCCTAAAACTCGCCCATCTCGCACGGTCATCACCTCTACATTCACGATTTCTGCAGAAATATAGAGTGCATGAATATCTAAAGAATCGTGATTATCTTCCATCATATTCGAGCCCTGTATTTCTCGAATATATTGAATTTGATCCCGGATTTCCCCTGCTTTTTCAAATTGAAGATCTTGACTATAAAGCGTCATCTTGGCAATTAATAGGTCGACCAATTTTTGTGAATCACCTCGCAAAAATAACATCGCCTCTTCTACCGTCTCCAAATAAGCTTGACGTGTAATTTTATCAACGCATGGAGCGCTACAACGGGCAATCTGATACTGTAAGCAAGGTCTTGTTCGATGACTATAGAAACTATCCTCACACTCTCGAACCCGAAAGACTTTTGATATCAGATTTAATGTTTCACGCACAGCTCCCGAAGAGGGGAAAGGACCAAACATCCTACCTCGGCGTTTACGAGCACCACGATAGAAACTAAAACGTGGAAAAGGGTGATCTGAAACATAAATATAAGGATAACTTTTATCATCAATCAGTCGAACGTTATAGCGCGGTCGATACTCTTTAATCAAATTACTCTCAAGCAATAGCGCATCTCGCTCCGTTGCTGTAATAGTTGTCTCAATTGAGGCAATATTCGCCACCAAGGCTTGCGTTTTGGGTGGGAGCTGCTTGGTTTTAAAATAACTCGTTAGACGATTTTTTAAATTTTTTGCTTTCCCCACATAGATCACATCACCATGAATATCCCGCATCATATAAATTCCGGGCATTAAGGGCGCATGTTTTAAAAAATCATTGGCATCAAACTTTACACTATCTGGCTGAGTCATATATCATTATCTTCGCTAAAAAAAACCATCTAATAATTATCTATCAATGTTTTATAAAAATATAAAAATCAATTTTTAGTGCTTTAGATGGGCACAATTTACTATAAAGCAGTGATTTACCTACCATTCAGTGGTATATTAACCGCTAAAAATCTCCAAAACTATCATTAAAAAGGATATATGCCCATGTCTAAACCTTCTTCACTTCAAGAAGTTTTACAGAATCTTGATCCGGTGATCTCACAGCACACCTATGTTTACGTTGGCGTTAACAATCAATCATTACTCAAAGTTTTGGGCTATGATCCTTTAGCTTTTTATAAAGAAAAATCAGGCATTACACTGATTTTACGTAAAGAGGATGCGGATAATAACTTCTTAACTTATGAAAATGAGTTCTGCAAAATTACGCTTAATGCCCCTTTTCATTTTGATTGCACCGGATTAACAGCAATCATCTCTAGTGCACTCGCTAAAGCAGGGATTGCTATTCGTCCCATTCAAACGGTCTATAGTCGTTTCATTTTAATCGAAAAAGGTGATGCCCATACTGCGCTTGAAATTTTAGTCTCTCTTCAAAAGAAAATACAAGGATTCTCTGCACACTAACCATCTGTAGCATCATCTGTAACCATTTTCTTTAAAGCGTTTAGAGTTAACTATCTATAAAATCAATGCCCTTCTACCGCTTCTTATGACAAACAGTGACGGCCACTTATGTCATAATTCACCATAAAAGAGCATTCGCATCTTTATATTATAAGTTTACTGATTGCAACCACAATTCTAGTAGTGCTGCATGCCATAATTTCGAGCCTTGAATATTGGTAAAGCTTGATTTTGCTTCTGGGTGTTTCAATAGATCCTGAATATAAGTCTCATTGAAGATCCCTCGTGCTTTGGCTTTTTCACTCGTTAAAATATCTTGCATCATCTCCAGAAACTCCCCTCGCACATATTTTAATGCAGGCATTGGGAAATATGCTTTCGGGCGATCAATAATAGAATCGGGCACACGACCTCGTGCAATATCTTTTAAGATCCCCTTACCATGATGCATCAACTTATATTCTGGCGGCATCGCCATCGCCAGTTCTACTAAGCGTTGATCCATAAAGGGCATTCTTGCTTCTAAGCCATGTGCCATTGTCATATTATCAACGCGCTTCACAGGATCATCTACCACCAATCGCGTCACATCTAAACGTAATACCCGATCTAAAAAGGTAGAAGCACCGCTTCGTGTTAAATGATCACGAATATAATCCCCGGCAACATCATTTGTATGATATTGCGACTGAAAGGCTTGCAACCATTCTGAGTGAGGTCGGTCAAAATAATGCTCTGAAAAACGTTTTAAAGGATCTTGTTCCTCGCTTTCAACCATTTTGGGATACCAAAAGTAACCCGCAAATACCTCATCTGCCCCCTGCCCACTCTGAACGATAGAGGTCACTGTTTTCACTTTTTCAGATAATAGATAAAAACCTATAGCATCTTGTCCAAATAGAGGTTCGCTCATATTCCGGATTGCTTCCGGCAAACGCGTCAGCGCTTCACTATTCGGCACTTCAAATTTAAAATGATCTGTCTGATATTTATCTACAAACTGATCTGAATAGAAAAATTCCGAACCTTTCTCTTCTGGCTGGTCTTCAAAGCCCACTGAGAAAGTTTGAATATCTTTAAAACCTTCCTCAATCGCCAATGCCGTAATCAGTGTCGAATCTAAACCGCCAGATAGAAGTACCCCTACATTCTCATTTGCAAATCCCATCTCTTTTTTTACTGCGGATTTAAGTGAACTTTCGATGATCTCTTTCCACGTTTCATAATCATAGTCGGGATAATCGCGAGTCGCCGTTAACTCCCAATAACTCACCTCTTTCGCCACACCATTTTTTGGAATCACCATGTAATGACCCGGCTCAACTTTACGAATCCCTTTTAAGATTGTTAAAGGTGCGGGAACCACCGCATGTAGCGAATACATAAAATGAAGCGCCTCAGGATCAATTGCGGTATCAATATCTCGGCTTTGCAAAATACTCTGCGTATTAGAAGCAAAATAGAAGGCATCATGTGCGGTACCAAAACTGTAATAAAGTGGCTTTTTCCCGAAACGATCTCGTACTAACAACAGTGTCTCTTCTGCTTCATCCCAAAGCGCAATCGCATAAGCGCCATCGAGCTTTTCAACAAACTGCTGCCCCCAACAGTGATAGGCTTTAGTCAAAACCTCTGCCTGACTCTCAGTTAAAAAGTGATAGCCTTTTTCACGAAGCTCTTCCCGCAACTCATCTTGATTGTAGATCGTTCCGTTGGTCACCACCACAATTCCAAACTTCTCATCTTTAAATGGCTCATCGCCATTACTGACTGCTTGCAGTTTCGTATGAATTAAGCCCACCATTTTTTGACGAAAAATTGTCGTCCCATCAGGTCCACGCTTTACAATTGGTTCGGACATCTTCTGAAGTAGGGACTCATCAACTGCAGTTTGATTTAATTTTAAAACACCGGCAATTCCACTCATAATTATTCCACCTCTTTACGAACCAATTTGATAATCCAAAATCAATAATAAGTGCTGGAATCATCGCAACACTTATTCAAAGATGACATCTACAACACTACTTTTCTAGTGTTTGTCACACTAAAACATAAAACTTTCACCGCAACCACATTCTGCTTTCGCTTCTGGGTTTTGGAACTTAAACATTCGATTAATACCATCTTGGATATAATCAAGTGTCACACTCTCCAAATATGGCAAAATTGACTCCTCTGCCACAATCTGAACAGGCTCACTTTCTAGAATAACAACACTGTCATCCACTTTTTTACAAAAATCAATGTAATACTTAAAGCCTGAACATCCCGATTTCTGTAATGCCACTTTAATCGCTTCAGCATCACTCTCTGCCAAGTTTTTCGCTAACTGCTTTCTTGCCGCTTCTGTGACTGTAAACATTCTGTTTTCTCCCTTCACCGCTGCCCTGTAAAACCCGTAAATCACACCCTGTTTTACAAAGCGTTAATATAGAACTAAATTAGTGCTATATTACCTTAAATCACAAGTTTTGACGAGT
>JASLEF010000033.1 GCA_030151245.1 Ignatzschineria sp.
GATAAAATATTTATCACAGGGCTATCTATGGGGGGCGCCTTAACGCTCTATCTAGCAGAAAACTATGATGATATTTTAGGCATTATCCCCATTAATGCCGCGATTGATATGCCCAATTTCAAAGATTTTTATCGCTCTCAAAAGGCTGCCAATATTGAGTTTGTGGATGGCATTGGCTCAGATATCAAAAAACCGGGAGTCACTGAACTCGCTTATACTAAGACACCGGTCAAATCGATGAAAGAACTTCTCGATCTGATGAAACTTGTTCGTGAAGATCTCTCAAAAGTAGAGTGCCCAGCGCTTATTTTCTCCTCAATCGTTGATCATGTTGTACCGCCTGAAAATGCGGAGATCATCTATAACGAAATCTCTAGTTCAGATAAGACTATTATTAAACTACCTGAAAGTTATCATGTGGCAACACTAGATAATGATCTTGATCTGATTGCGACAGAGTCGATTAAATTTATTCGGGAAATTCTTGCAAGTGAAATTTAATAGCTAATATATCGGCTGAATATATATCCATAAACCTCAAATATTAGGATGATTTTAAAAGAGCGTCTCAGAAAATTTCTTAAACGCTCTTTTTTATACTCCCAATATGTAGCAACTTCAATTTTGAATTACTAATTAGCGAATAAGTTACATCCATCGAGTGGTCACTAAATAGATAATTGTACCGGCATAATTTCCCACTACATACCCTACTGTTCCAATGACCAAAATTGGACCGACTAATGTTCTCCAGCCTTTACTAATGGCCATTGCTGCGGCTGTAGTAGGTCCGCCCACATTCGCATTACATGCTAAAAGGATCTCCTCCAAAGTAAACTTAAATAACTTTCCAAAGAGTAAGCTAACAATAAGATTAATCAACATTATTGTAATCACGAATAACAATAGCAATGGTGCATTTTGCAGAATCATCGGAATGGAGGCAGGAATTCCGATCACAACAAAAAAGAGATATACCATATAGGTTCCTAGCTCCTGGCTCCCATTAAGTTTTTGAAAAGGCTTTTGAAATATATAAATGACTAAAAATGTCAATGTTGTCAAAATAAGATAAGGATCGGTAATAAAGCTAACTAAGATCTCTAAGGCCAGATGATCTACCATAGATCTCAACGGTTTTAGCCCATCCGCTAAGGTAAACGATACGGCAACAATAAGAAGCGATGCCCCCATATTAATCGCAATATCTTTCAACGAAATATTTCGAGGCTGCCAATAACTAGCGGCAAGATTCTCATCTTTATTGCCGGCATTTTTTTCAATCTCATCAATATAAGGAGTTTTGAAACGCTTACGAAACCAACTCATAGCGGAGATTGTTAATAGCACGATAAAATAGAGCGCCATAATTAAATTGTCAGCCACAATTGTAGAAGCCACCATATCTTTAGTCGGTGCTAATTTCGCTGTCATTGCTGCAAAATTCACCCCTCCACCAATATAAGAAGCACTCATCATTCCACTAATTTTATCGAGTTCTGGAATCCAATCCTTGAAAATAAAAAAAGCAATAAAAGCCCCGACTATTGTGCCTATAGAGCTCAACAGAAAAATAAAGAGTAAACGTCGACTCTCCGTAAAGATACTTTTTACATTCACTTGAAATAGTAACAAAGGAATCGCTATCGGTACTACATAAGCCCATACCATGTCATAAACTGCGGCATCAGTGGGAATAATATTAAAACTTGAAAAACTAATCGCTATAATCAATGCGATAACTGCACCGGGTACTTTTGCCGACCATTTATAACGTTGCTCAATAATAATGGATGCAGATGCCGCAATAAATAGGAAAGCTAATAAAACTACTGTTTGATCAGCCGATATTAATGTTTTCATCTTCCTTCTCCTCTTCTCTTTTTTTACCTTTATTAGCATGATCACGCCTAATAGTAAGCCTCTATTTCTCTTCCAATATACTTTTCTATTAGAGCTCCAAACCTAAAAAAGCAATAAGATAGCCACCAACATGATAATCTCAACCTTATTGCCTCTCATTCATAATACGAGCTTATGCTATTGCGACAAATCATGATTTTACTTCAAAACATTCTTCTTTAGATTCAATCACCTATTGATCATCACCATCTTGACCGCTATTTGATGGCTCAGTCATCCCATAGAAAGCATGCTGTTTGCTTTCATTCGCCCAAAGTTGATTGCCATAATCAAAATGCCACCATTCTGAAGGGAGATTACTAAATCCCACAGATGCCATTCCATGGATTAACATTCGACGATGATCTCGTATCGTCCTTACCTCTAAACTATCTGAGCGGGCCTCAAAATAATGACTCCATGAAGCTTCATCCATGGCATCAAAGCTTGTCCCCATATCAAGCTCGCAACGAGTTTGAGTATCAAAAAGAGTTAAATCTATTGAGCCACCTGTTAAATGAGGACTTGGTGCTAAAATATCGGTACTGGGTTTTGCAACAAATTGATTCAATATATCCTCTATTTCCTGAGCATTGAGCTCAGGATAATCGACTACCAAACTTTCTCGAAAATTATGCCGTAGAGCTTCTTGTACAGCGATCGGACGCCAAGCATCAAGAACAATAATTCCAATATTTTCTGGTAATAATAACAACAGCTCCTGCAGTTTTTGTAAGATCGATGCTCGAGTATAAACCCGTTTTAATGCCCCATGAATATGATCGTGATAATACGCAGAATAGACGTTTAACCGAGAAGAAGTGCTGATTTCAACCAGAGGCTCTTCAAATAATGGATGGGTACAGTCAATAGGAATATCGCGTACACGCGCCCAAGATAATTCACGCTCTTGAACCGGCATTTGTAACCATTTTTTCATAGTCATATTTCCCCCTACTAGTGCAGCAAAAACTCGCTAAAGTTAATAAGTAAGGGAAATATCGTGATGAATACCCTCCCTCTACTTCTCATTTACATTTATCTTTCTCAACTCAGAATTTTTACTTCTTACTCTTACTTTTACCATTCCCTATTAGAATTTAAAATATTAAAATTTAAAATGATTTTCTGCCGCTCACAATCTCTCCATAAAAACGCCTGTCATAATCATAAGTTGCTCTCGTTAAGTTTCTAATAACATCACTCTAGTAAGTTCACGTTATTCCCCCATAAAAACAAGACAAGAGCTTCCAAACATTCGCTTGAAAGCTCTTTTTTTACTTTATCATTATATTTTTTTGCTGAATGGAGTTCAGATTATAAAACCTGTCAACCTCATCAACCCTCACTAGGCTTTGGTGGAAATGCTTCTATCGTCATTTTGGTTATTAATATATTTTTCAAGAGGGCTTATCACCGCAAGAGATGATCTTAAAAATCCTATCAATCAGGATTCCCCCTAATCAGATATCTCTCAAAATAGTACTAATTGCCTCTTTTGCCTCTTTTACGCCATTCTCACAAGGATCTTAGACGCGCGCATAAGGTTCTAAACCTAAAACCATACGACCATTTCTTGTCGCAATATTAATGGCTTCTTCTAGATTCGTATAACGACATCCTGTAATAAGAAGTTTTAACTCTTCCCACATATCTCCATCACTAAATGGCAACATGTAGTCAGCAATATTATCTGTTCCTACCGCAACAGGTACCCCTGCTTTTGCTAATTCATCCGCAGGCGTAATCGCATTACGTGTCGGGCCATGATCTTCACGACGGGGGCTATCAATCCATGCAAACGGGCAAGCAATGACCATCATTTGGGCTTTCAACATCTTGTCATAAAGCATTTGGCGATAGGCTTCATCATGAGCCGTAATAGAGATACTATGGATCGCCACAACACGACCTTCCATGCCATGCTCAATCGTTTTATCTGCCACTAACTCGGTCTCTTTTTCATCTTTCGAGTTAAATTGGTCAACGTGAACATGAACCATTTTGTTCTGTGCTTTTGCCGTTTTTAATAACACATCCATATGCACTGCATCCATACCTTCGCCATGATCACGAAGGTCACGACGTGGAAGCCCCCCGATAATGTCAACCTTATCCGCACCTTTATCAAACCAATAACGTGCTTCTTTATCAATAACGCCTTTCAACGTTTGATTCACTAATTTAATCGTAATATCTTTCTCATAATTAAGACGAGCACGAAGCGCAGCATTAATCGCACGCTCTTCAGCAATAGGGTCAACATCAATAAAGCTTCCTACTGCCGTCACGCCTTGCTCAATCATACGCTCAATCCCCATCGAGAAATGACGATAGTAATCTTCTTCCGTCATATTCGCTTTAATGCGGTCAAGAGTATCCCATTTTTCGATAAGTGTTTGCGTTTGGTAGACTTCAAATCCTTCATAATCAATCGTAAAAGCACGATCACCATGCATATGTGCATTGACCCAACCGCCATTTTTTTTAATGTTATTTAATAAATAGGCTTTTAAGCTTCTAGTATCTGTATAAACTCGGTGCTCTTTTGCAACTAATGTCGTCATCGTTTTTTCCTTTTTTTAAATTTATTAAAATAACCTATGGTCGTCGGCTTTATTTACGCAAAAAAAAATAGGCAAAAAAAAACCTCCATTACAATTGGAGGTTTCTTTCAGTAAATTTTTCAATAGCAATAGAATCAAAAGAAATAGCAAAACGTCGTAACATTGAGACGTTCTTTTTCATTCGTGATGTGCCTGTTTTATGCTTCATCGTCTATTTCCCTTCATCTGATTCCAAACAAACGAGTATATTCTAGGCGCTAAAAAATAATTTGCAATCTTTTCTTGAAAAGAAATATTGATATCTCACCACCATCTCCACTCTCCCTCCCATCAAGAAATAAAAATAGCATGATAAAACAGAGAGATGTAAAAGCTTGTCGACGAACTAGCGACGAGTATTAGGTTGATTTCCCCAATTAAGCTTCTCTCTTAAAATCGAAAAGTAGTGATAATCTTCTGAGT
Source organism: Ignatzschineria sp. (assembly GCA_030151245.1). GTDB lineage: Bacteria > Pseudomonadota > Gammaproteobacteria > Cardiobacteriales > Wohlfahrtiimonadaceae > Ignatzschineria. The sequence goes on from JASLEF010000033.1 coordinate 4,932, forward strand.
GCACAAGCGTTAGTAAATGTTCAGAAGGTTCAATCGTCAATCGTTCTTCATTCGCAAGCGTAAAGAGCTCTTGCCCATCACAAGTCACGTGAACCGGAGTCTTTTCTCGATCACTTGTCACCACATCCACTTTACAATCCGCCGGAATCACTAATGGCCGATGACTAAATGTATGAGGACAGATCGGTGAAATCACAATCGCTGGCAACGAAGGATACATAATAGGTCCACCCGTTGATAGAGAATATGCAGTTGAACCTGTCGGTGTTGCCAGAATTAATCCATCCGCCCGGTAGGTGGACAAATAATGATCATTCACATAAACATCTATTTCAATTAATCTGGATAACTCCGTTTTATGAATAACAACATCATTCATCGCAAAAGAACGAAACTGATCATCGATCGTCGCCTTTAATAAAAAGCGTTCTTCTAACTTTAATTTCCCATCTAAAATCTCTGATAAACGAGTATGTAAAGTGCGTTGATCAATATCTGTTAGGAAACCTAAACGCCCGAGATTTACCCCTAATACAGGAATATTTAGCTGATGAACTTTTCGTGCGATACCTAAAAAAGTCCCATCTCCCCCGAAGGCAATAATCAGATCACAAGCGGCGATCTCTTGCATGATATTTTCTGGATAAGTTAACGCTAATCGATATTCTAAATTATTGACTTCAAAATAACTAACGCCACGCTCGTCCATAAGATTTTTAGTCCGCAATACGGCTTCCTGAATCTCTTGGGATTCCTTATTACTGAGAATGAGCGCGATTTTTTGAAATTTTTTCATTTTCTATGGTATTGTGATTTGTTTATAAATAGTGTCATAGCATAGCACGTTACTTTTAGCATAAAAGTTCTAATTTGCTGTTTTGTGATGCTAATTATAATACATCATTAGTTGGTTTCTCCTCTATAGATAGCACTCACTAAATTAACTAAAACAAAGATCTCCGCTGTTTCATAAAACAAAGCCGGGTCCAAAGCTCCATTTGAGTAAGTTAACGAGAACCTACGAGAAGAACATCGCTTACCACTGTGATCAACCTCAACTTAACAATTTATCGATTCACTCGTTATTTCACTGTTGATTTCATGGGCGGCTAATGAATAAGCGATTCTCTCTATAACAGGAGTAGAAGTTCAATCAACATACGCTAAATGAATATTGGAGGTATAATGCGTAAAGCCCTTTTGTTTCTACTTAGCATAAGCATGCTACCAAGCCTTGCCCTTGCTGGAGGCGAGCTCTCATTTGATGGGCAACACCTCTCACCGCTCTGGTCGATTCCATTTATTGGGATTATCCTATCTATTGCAGTCTTCCCCTTAATTGCCCCGAGAGTTTGGGACCATCATTACGGGAAAATTGTGGCGGGTTGGACATTACTCTTTTTCATTCCCCTCTTTTTCACTTATGACTTAAGTATTACCACGAACATCTTTGCCCATGCGCTAATTGAAGAATATATTCCTTTTATCCTTCTTTTATTAGTGTTATTTGCCGCATCAGGTGGAATACATATTTCAGGAAACTTAGTCGCAAGCCCGAAATTTAACGTTTCTATTTTAGCTATTGGAACAGTATTAGCTTCAGTAATGGGAACAACGGGAGCTGCCATGCTTCTCATTCGCCCTATTCTTTCTGCGAATAAAAACCGTAAGCATCGTATGCATATTCCGATCTTCTTTATCTTCTTAGTGGCGAATATCGGGGGAGGTTTAACGCCTCTTGGGGATCCACCTCTCTTCCTCGGCTTCTTAAATGGTGTTGATTTCTTCTGGACTTTACAACATATGTTTCTGCCAGTATTAATCTTCTCTCTCATTTTATTAGCCCTTTTCTACGTGATCGATAGTTACTATTTCAAAAAAGAAAATATCGCAAAGTCTAATGAAAAAACGACTGTAGTCATTGTCGGAAAACAAAATTTTCTCATTATTCTTGGTGTTCTCTTTGGAATTATTCTCTCGGGCGTTTGGATTCCAGGCATTAACTGGACGGTATTTGGTGTGGAAGTTCACTTAGAAAATGTCTTAAGAGATCTTTTCTTCATCTTCTTAACCTTCGTATCCCTTAAAATCACCTCTCAAAAAATCCGTACAGATAACAACTTCAACTGGCATCCCATTGTTGAAGTTGCCAAAATCTTTGCGGGAATCTTCTTAACGATTGTGCCGGTTATTACAATCTTAGAAGCGGGTAAAGCAGGCGCATTTAGTGGGATTGTTGAAATCACGCACAATGATGCTGGCGAACCTATCAACGTGATCTATTTCTGGGTAACGACTGTCCTCTCAGCATTCTTAGATAATGCCCCAACCTATCTTGTATTCTTCAAGATGGCAGGAGCTCAAGCATCTGATGGTATAGGTGCTGCGGACTTCCTCATGAATGGTATTCCTGCAACGCTTCTTGCGATCTCAATGGGTACCGTCTTTACAGGTCCATTAACCTATATTGGAAATGCGCCGAACTTCATGGTGAAAGCAATGGCTGAACAAGAAGGGATTAAAATGCCTTCATTCTTTGGTTATATGTTCATCGCGATGATCGTATTAATTCCAGTCTATATTCTTCTTAACTTTATCTTCCTGTAAGATTTTGTAAGAAGAGCCTAAGGACAAAAGAAAGCGCTAGATTTTCTAGCGCTTTCTTGTAATATTTATAAGCTGATCCCTCGATAATAGGCGATCTTTATAATCGGACTTATAATTCATAAGGCAGGATAAATTAAATGACTCTGTTAGTACAAAAATATGGCGGT